>CAJYBS010000214.1 GCA_913064795.1 uncultured Gammaproteobacteria bacterium | reverse complement strand
GGAGCCCCTGCTGTCGAGCAAAGGCCTGATACTGTAGAAGACGAGGTTTGGAGTCCACAAGCCACTGCACGTTGTTTTGAGCATCGTAACGCTCGTGATTCAGCGTCTGATAGAAGCGCTTTACCGCTGCGACAGGCATAGGTTTACCGACGAGCACGTTTGATGAAGGAAATGCCTGCGCAACTGCATTCAAAAAAGGCTGGTGAAACACCATAAGCGACTCTGTTTTCGCCTCGCTCATTACCTCCCTGAGTAGAGGTATCGAAGGAAGCGACTTCACCACAATACGGTAATTCTTTTTTCGTCCAACAGACTCGGTGATTCGCGAAATGTTGTTTGACATACGCGTTGTGTCGATAAGCATCACAGGATGCCCCGGACCTTCACGTTTTAACATCTCGTTAAGCTTTGCGAAGTAGCTGTTATGGCCGCGAGTTTCCTTCGCAGCAAAAACGCTTGGCGTCCAGAGCGCCTGGCTACCCGCGGCAGCACCTGCCCCGAGAAAGCCCTTAATTAAATCCCGCCTCTGCCGCAATCTATCCCACCAGTAATTTTTTGAGATGCGGATTTAATAGACGTCCAGCAGGGTCAAGTTCAGCTTGCAGCATCTGAAAATCTTTAAACCTGGGATAGAGCTGTTCAAGTCGGGCTTTATCCAACGAATGAACTTTGCCCCAATGCGGACGTCCGCCATATTTCCAGAAAATAGGCTCGATGAGGTCAAAGTAGGGGCGATAGTCCTCGCTAGCCATGCGATGAATCGAAATTGCGGCATGATCATAATCTCCGGCACTCATGCTGAGCCAGGTGTCATCCCTCTTCACGTAGCGATATTCCAATGGAAATACCACGTCAACTTCCTTTTCGATAACTGTACGCAGAATTTCGCGCAGGCAATCCGCCCCGGCCTCCGCAGGTACGGAGTACTCCATTTCGTTAAAACGACCATTACGTATGTTGCTGAGAATCCTGTAGGACTCATCCACCGCTTCCGTCGGTCCAATCTGCCTCGCCATTGCGTTGATCTCAGCAAAGCGCTCTTTTGCTGGCAACGTTGCCCAGAAAGCCATGGCTTGTGCAAAAGCGGCCTCGTCTTCGGGCGAAGGCGGCGGATTGTTGATGTCTTCATCTGTCTCATCAATAGCCAGCACTAACGCGTAGTCGGAGTGTGTAAGAGGGAACATTTCAAAATGGCGATGATTAGCGGCGGATTCATCAAATGTCTCCAACACTTCTTCAATGGGTTGCACCCAGTTTCTGGCCTTGAGCTTATACGGCGCACGATTCTGCAGCGTCATCTGCGTCACAATACCAAGCGCCCCCAGGCTTACGCGCGCGGCATCAAACAGATCAGAATTTGACGTTGGACTCGTATCGATAACGTCACCGTCAGGCGTCACCAGTCGAAGAGACGTGACAAATCCTGACAGACAGGTAAACGCTATACCGGTGCCGTGAGTTGCAGTAGCAGTGGCGCCAGCAAGGGTCTGACGATCAATATCTGGCAGGTTGAGCATAGCTTGCCCTATTCTGGCCAAAGGTTCACCCATATCACCCAGCCGTGTACCTGCACCAAAGGTCGCCTGAAGGGTTTGCGCATCGTGATCCAATAACCCGCTTAGCTGGTCAATGACTATCAGATGACCATCTGTAGGTACCAGGGCACTGAACGAATGGCCCGATCCAACCGGTCTGATTTCTCCACTGGTCCGTCTAAGGAAATCCTGCAATTCTGTCTCTGATGCTGGCGAGAATCGCCCCGATGGATAGCAGACTTGCCCCCCTGACCAGTTACGCCAGGGTGCAGCCTTTTGTTGACTCAATACTGAAGCAAAAGGAGAAAACAAACCGGCTAACGCGGTGCTGGCCAACATCTGGCGACGTGAAATTTTCATTTGCTCTCTCCTAGATCAGCCATTGAGTTACCTTTCGATTGGTCTGGCAACATAAAGCGAATCATCGCGATAAAGTCCTCCGTCTCACATGCCATGCAATAACCCAGCGGTGGCATACTGTTGAACCCCTCCACGGTATGCCGCAGAAGGTTTTCCATGCCTTTGGTGACCCTGGGTTGCCAATGTTCAGCGACGCCCACAATCGGCGCGCCGGCATTGCCATTGACATGACACAGAGCACAACTCGTTGACCACATCTGTATCTGTCGAGCATCAAGGGCGTCTGACTTAGGTACCGAGACATCTACAGGCGGTTGGACTATGTCCACTGACGCATCCTGTGCTAACTGGTCCAGCGCAGATTCTTCGCCACAACCGGCAATCAATCCAGACACAAGCATCAGCAGCAAAAGGCCCGACCTATATCTCATAGTTGATACGTAACCTCCAATCCAAAGGCTCGCGGTGTGCCAATCATTTCTTCATTGAAACCAAAAAACGAAAGGTCAAAGGCATACACCATATATTCTTCGTCACCGAGGTTGCGGCCAAACGCCGCCACTTCCAATTTGTCGTCAGCAGACGTCCAGCTTATACGAGCATTCAGCAACCAGTAGTCGTCTTCACGCAGTAGCGGGTTGGCTAGCGCGTCGAAGTAAACTTCATCCTGATAATTGAAGTCAGCCTGCAGTGTAATCGCATCATTACTCTGCAACGGAATGTCATACTGGATCAAACCATTTACGGTGCGTTCAGGTGACATTGGGATCTTGTTGCCGCTGAAGTCACCGTCCGGCGTGACAAAATCCTGATATTCTGTCGAAAGCAGGCCTAGCCCCAGATTGACAAACAGGTTTTCGACAGGCAGCCACTGTAATTCAAACTCGGCGCCATAGATTTCGGCATCCGCTGCGTTGGAAATGGTGGAGAAACCTAGACCATCGACAATCACATATGCATACACCTGCAAGTCTTCATAATCGTAGTAGAAAGCCGAGCCATTAAAGCTTAGGCGGCCATCTGCCAGCGTGGCTTTATAACCCACCTCATAGCTGAGTAGTTTTTCTTCGTCATAGGTTGCGATGCCGTCACTGGTGCTAAAAATACCTCCCGCCTTAAATCCACTGGTTATGCCGCCGTAAAGTAAAAGTTCGTCAGAAACCTGAGCATCCAGAACGATGCGGCCACTGACATCGCTGAAGTCGGTGTCCTCAACAGCAGGGAAACCCGGTTGCGCAGGATTGCCACCTTCAGGCTCGTCATAGAAGTAATAACTATCATGCTTTATTTCTTCATCGGTGTAGCGCAGCCCACCAGACAATGTCAACCGATCGCTAAGTTCATAACTTGTATCAAAAAAAGCGGCGAAGCTGGTAATTTCCTGATCGGTGCCTGACTTTGTTTTGAAGACAAATTGTTCTGGGCACAACCCCCCCGGATTACCGGGAGGCGCGGTACAATTGACGTCGTCGCCAATGGTCGAAGGTCTGAAGTCGCGCAAGATATCAAACGCTGTATTATCCGTGGCGTCGTCTTTAAGATAATACAAACCAGCGAGCCAGGACCATTTATCCTCAGCCCAGCTCAAACGAAGCTCCTGAGAGAAAGTTTCCTGTTCAACCGCGAGTTCACCGGTCAAAATATTATTTGGACCGACGTCAGTTTCTTCCGGCCTAAAGTCATCCACACGATCAAACGAGCTGATCGAAGTAATAACATAGTCGCCAATGGTCCAGTCTGCGGTGAGTGAAACTCCCCAGAACTCGGTATCGTTCAAGGCTTCAAAATCGTAGTTTCCTTCGTTGTAACCGGGCACTGCTGGAGCGGTATCGCCATTAAGTGTGGTATAGGGCGCCTGTTCGGAATAGCCAAAAATGTCTACACACTGGAGAGCGAGAATGGCCTGATTGTCGCACATATTGCCATCAGCATCCCAAACGCCTAGATGGCGGTATTGCACTGCGTCAGATTCTGTTTTGCCACCGCGCAAATTGAACAGCAGGTTCAAGCTCTCATTCGGTTGTGTTTCAAGCAGCACCCGCCAGGCAAATTCATCCACACCCTGCTGATCGTTACCAGTGAACCTGTTTTTCATCCAACCGTCGGAATCGCTCTTAAGCATGGTCGCGCGAAAAGCTGTGTTTTCTCCCAAAGGCCCACCAAAGGCGCCCTCAATCTTGCGCTGGTCCCAACTACCGATACCGGCCCGAAACCAGCCATCCCTTTCAGTGGTGGGCTTACGTGATACATAATTAACGGCCCCTCCGGTAGCGTTTCGTCCGTATAGCGTACCCTGAGGACCGCGCAATACCTCAACCCTCTCAACATCTAACAACTGGAAAATCTGCGTCGCGTTTGAGGAGATATAAATTTCATCCATATACGTGGCGAGAGGCCCCTGGTTCAGCACACCAAAATCGTTTAATCCCACGCCACGAATAAACGGCGCCGGTACTCCCGTGTCACCATTGGGATAGCCGACACTGAAGTTGGGTGTCTGCGCAGTAATATCTACAGATTGCCGGAAACCGAGCGCCTCGATTGCATCGCCGGTAAAGGCAGTGACAGATACTGGCGTTTCCTGTAGCCGCTCTTCTCGTTTCTGCGCGGTGACAATAATTTCTTCCATCATCGGCGAGCCGCTGATCTCTGCGGTCACCCAGTGCGGGAGACAAAGCACAAAGATACCAAGGACACCTCGACCGAATTTGATTTGCTTAACCATGCCACCATCCTTATGTTTTTTTATTCTCTACCTTATACCGATAAAAAAAAACAATCCCCCCA
>CAJYBS010000213.1 GCA_913064795.1 uncultured Gammaproteobacteria bacterium | reverse complement strand
TTATGGACGACTTTGTTAGCAATAACCCCCACAATTGCGCCTAAATTCTCATCGAACTGGGCTAGCGTAGCACTTTATATCCCTCAACATATCCCTCAACTGCGCCTCGGCTCACCAAGTCTGCTGCCATTTTCCTTATCCGCGCTTCAGCTGAACGGCAACGCCATCGGTCTAAACTCAGCCTAGTTGGCCAGCTCTATACCCAGGAGATCTATTGGGCCATTAAGGGAGGCGCCCCGCGGTGCCATTATAAATCGGTCCGATATTTGCTTTCTCTCATGCAGTTTCCACAAAAGCAGCCAGTCACTATGCAAAAAAGCCAGCGTCAAGATTTTGTGTCGCCAGCCCTCATCAAGGATTTTATCAGCTCACGAAAGGTACCTCGGGCGCTAGGCGGCGCGTGACTCAACTAAATGGGCTTGGAGCAATTCACCGCGGTCATCGCTTGAAAGCCACGAGTACCGGTCGCAAACTCTCGAAGGCCACACCTGAAACATGATAAAAACTACGAATCACACATACCCAAGGACCTCGCGTTTAGACCCCACTGTTTCCTCCGTAACGGCAGCTTTTACTGGGTCCGCAACTCAATCTGTCGCGTTACTGCCATTTCACGCTGAATCCTGTCTCGAGCTAGCAGACGCACCAATCTTGAGAGGTGTGTTCAGTTTTGGGGCGCAAGCGTGAGTGCCGGTGCGCAGCACATCCTAATCGCCACGGATTTGGATGGCACCCTACTCAACCACGATGACTATGCCTTCGGCGCGCTTGCAACGAGCGTCCAAAAGCTTGCAAAGCGTGGCATTCCTGTTGTGTTCAACACCAGTAAAACACCAGCTGAGTGCGTTGAACTTCAGAAGAAATTTGGGGTGAGTGCACCAATGATCGTTGAAAACGGTGGCGGGATTTTGTTTCACCCAGAGGATTGTCGCTTCGATTTCTCCAAGATAACCCGCGAAGATAGCCTCGATCATTGGAAACTCATTCGATTAGGACGCAGCCTTAGCCAACTACTAGCATTTAAGGAGGCTTATTGCCCAGAAGCACCGGATTTGGTGTCCAGCGCCCTTGACGATATGGCTAAGCACACAGGACTCAGTGGCAGCGCGCTCGACGCTGCTAGGCGCAGGCTTTTCTCACTGCCACTGATCCTCAACGCCGAGCAGTATGCTCGAATCGAGACCAAGGCGTTCGACTTTGGTTATCGAATTGAATCAGGCGCCCGCTTCAAGACGCTACAGGGTCGCCACGATAAGAGTAGTACGCTGACGCTAGTCAAAGAAGCTTTTGCTAAGGTGGCGGGCTCACAGGTCAAGGTCGTTGCATTAGGTGATGCGCCCAACGACCAGCGTATGTTGGAAGCCGGCGACATAGCTGTGGTGGTGAAACGATCCGGCAAGCACCATGTCGCGCCTAAAGCCGACAAGCTCATTCGGACTGAAGCGCCCGCGCCAGATGGTTGGATTGAAGGTGTGGAGGCAGCGCTGAACTTGCTAACCCGGAATCAAAATCCGGCGGCAGACGTGGTCAATGCAGAAACCTTAAGGACCTTGAGCGCGCGGCCGACCTCCAAAGCGACTGGGCACCGTTCATGGGATGATGTGTATTCAGCAACCAAAAAAGAGTGGTAATGGAGAAAAATAACGATGGCAGATAGTTTTCAACACGGGTCAGTTACGACGCTGCACAATATCACCAAGCGGCCGCTTGAGGCGATCGAAGCAGAGCTGAAAGCCTTTTCAGCGGCTCGGCCCATGGCGCTTATTCTGCCTTCGCTCTACAGTGAACTCGAGCAACCCGCTTTGCACCACATCGTCAATGAACTCAAAAGCGCCGATTATCTGGATACCATTACGATCGGCTTAGATCAGGCGCCGGAAGCTCAGTCACGGCACGCGCTATCTTTTTTTAAGCAATTACCCCAACGTGTCAATGTGCTTTGGAACGACGGACCGCGCTTAAAAACCATTCACAAGCAACTCAGTGAGGCAGGCGTTGCGCCAACGGAATTAGGGAAAGGTCGTAACGTTTGGTATTGCATGGGTCATACCTTGGCTAACCCAGATATCGAAGCGGTAGCGCTCCACGACTGCGATATTAAAACCTACGATCGTTCAATGCTGGCGAAACTTATCTATCCGGTTGCCAACCCGAGTTTTCGGTTTCAATTCAGCAAAGGATTTTATGCCCGTGTCGGCAACTCAACTTTGGGTGGTCGTGTCTCAAGGCTGCTTGTGACGCCCCTTGTTAGAGCTTTGAAGCATAGCCTTCCTGCGAGCCACCATGTGTACCTAACCTTTTTAGACAGCTTTCGCTATCCCTTGGCTGGGGAGTTTTCGATGCGACGAGATGCCATGAAGGAATTGCGTATCCCGAGTGATTGGGGGCTTGAAGTTGGCGTGTTGGTCGAAATGCTCCGAAACTATTCTACTCGGCGAATTTGTCAGGTTGAGATTGCCGACATCTACGATCATAAACATCAACAAGTCTCTAAAGACAATGATCAAGGCGGTCTGTCCCGAATGTCTATCGATATCTCAAAAGCCCTTTTTAGAAAGCTTGCCACCGATGGCGTGACCTTCAGTCAAGAGGGCTTTCGAACGATCAAGGCGACTTACTTACGCGTCGCATTGGATCTGATTGACAGTTATCGCTGCGACGCCGAGATGAACGGCCTTCAATTGGATCTCAATGCCGAAGAACAAATCGTAGAACTCTTTGCTGAGAATCTCATTAAAGCTGGAGATGCTTTTCTGAGTCGGCCGATGGATCAACCCTTTGTACCCCATTGGACCCGGGTCATGAGCGCGGTTCCAAACATATTGCTTCACCTCCGAGGAGCCGTCGACTTAGATCTAAAAGACTATGGACCGTCGCGTGCTGCCTGAGCCCTTAGCAGCACTCAGGGAGCGCGTCATTGATCATCTTGAAATTATCTATCCTGATGAGGATGCCCCGAGACTTGCGTCTCGCTGTCTTGATCTTATGCAGTACCAGGAGCGCCTCTGCGCCCCGGAGGGACATCGCAATGCTTGGACACAAGCCGATGCGGTGATCATCTGCTATGGCGACAGTATTACCGGTGAAGGTCAGGCGCCACTGCGTACACTTTACCAGGCGCTTGAGCGTTGGACTGAATCGCTGTTCTCCATCGTGCACCTGCTGCCCTTTTTTCCATACAGCTCAGACGATGGCTTCTCGGTCATTCATTACAGGCAAGTTAACGAAAGCCTAGGAGATTGGGACGACATCGGCCGATTTGCGAATCGTTATCGCGTGATGGGCGACTTGGTCCTTAATCATTGCTCAGCCCGGAGCCAATGGTTCCTCCAATTTATGTCCAAGGATTCGCCTGGTGCGAACTACTTTATTACAGATGAAAGCGTGAAGGACGTCTCTAAAGTTGTGCGACCGCGGTCCACGCCGCTTTTTCGAGAGGTCCAAACGCCTGAGGGCGCCCAGCAAGTCTGGTGCACTTTTGGTCACGACCAAGTTGACCTCAATTACGGCAATCCAGATGTCCTGCTCGAAATGATCGGGATTATCGCGTTCTACTTAGATCAAGGCATCACCGTATTTCGGCTCGACGCCGTAGCCTACCTTTGGAAAATGTCTGGTACTAACTGTGTAAACCTGCCTCAGACCCACGAGGTTGTCCGGCTTTTCCGCACATTGATTGAGCACGGCGAGCGAGAGGCGGTGCTTATAACTGAAACCAATCTCCCCAACAGAGAGAACTTGTCCTATTTTGGCAATGCCAATGAGGCCCACTGGATATACAACTTTACGCTACCTCCCCTTGTGCTACACGCGGTGACCTTCGGCAAGGCAGCATTTCTCAATCAATGGATGATGGGCATGCCACCAGCCAGAGACGGCACAGCATATCTTAACTTTGTGAGTTCACATGACGGGATTGGTCTTAGGCCCGCGGAGGGTATTCTCCCCGAGTCTGAACTTGAACACCTCGTGACCTTGATGAAAACACGAGGCGGGCTGATCTCCGTGCGAGAGTTGGATGGCGATGTCGTGCCCTATGAACTCAATATCAGTCTGTTCTCCGCCTGCGCGACAGATGATGACAATGGGCAGCTACAAGTATCTAAATTTCTCTTGGTACATGCACTGATGTTTGGTCTTGAGGGCGTCCCGGCAGTTTATTTTCCCAGCCTGTTCGCCACCCCTAATGCAACGTATAGGGTATCGGCAACGGGTCACAATCGAGCGATCAACAGACCACAGTGGACTGAAAAAGCCCTTGATCAGGCGCTTAAAGAAGAGCCCACTAAGTTGTCGGTGCTTAAGGGCCTGCAACAGCTTCTGAGCATACGCCGAGAACAACCCGCTTTTCATCCCAATGCGACACAATTTACGATGGATGCTGGCGCGGCCGTGTTTGCATTTTGGCGGCAAAGCCGACAGCGCGAACAAAGTATTTTTTGTCTCCATAATCTCACCCGGGCTGAGCAAGTTATCCCGTTGTCGAGGCTTAATCTCATAGAGGGTGAATCCTGGATTGATTTGATAACTGACGAGGCGCTCGATGCTAATGACAAATTTCTGCGGCTTGATGCTTATCAAAGCCGCTGGATCTCTAATCTAAACGCCTCTAATCTGGCACGTTGATTTGACCGGCTTAAACACCTTGGACTGGTGGGTCATCGGCGGCTACCTAGCAGGCATG
>CAJYBS010000212.1 GCA_913064795.1 uncultured Gammaproteobacteria bacterium | reverse complement strand
GGACTGACGCCAAAATGCCTCCACATCATCATAAATTTTAAGGGTAGGAATATTGTGTTCGATCCCACTGGCACCATCGGCAATCAAGTTCATGTCTAGATGGAACAAAGAAGCGCCTTCCGCAACCACCAGCAAACCTTCTTGACGCGCCGCTTCGATGACTTGCTGACGCTGTTCACGCCTCGGCTGATTGTAATTCTTGATACTGATGGCGCCCTGAGCTTTCAGCCGACGCACATGGGCCAGCGCGTCATCAAGATCATCCACGACTGCATAACCCAAGCTTTTTGCCCCGTAGACAACGTTACCCGTGGAGAAAATCCTCGGTCCTAGAATTTTCCCTGCCTTTTGATACTCCGCAGCCGCAAAAACCTGACGGGCTTGACTCGAAGGATTGTGAATCGTTGTTACGCCCAGGGCTAGATGCGCCAGCAGGGACCAATTGTTTTGCGGCAGAATACCCGAGCGGCCATAAGGACCATGGGCATGTGCGTCGATCAGCCCTGGAATCACAGTCTTACCGGCGACATTAATGCGGGTCGCACCTTCGGGAAGGGTCAGCGTATCCTTAGGCCCAACACTGACGATGCGATTGTCTTTAATGACAATAACGCCATCTTCAATCACAGTGTCGTTGTCATCCATCGTTATAATTCGCCCACCGACCAACGCGAGCGAGCCCGTGGGTCGGTCACTCTTGATCGATTGGGAGAGATCAACGCCAGTCGACTCGGTGCCCAGCGACAGCTCACCCGTAACGGTTTGCTCATACCGAGTGGGGCCGGTGGACCAGCCCACACTCTGGCCATCCTTAGACCACGCCACATCCGTTGCACCGTCAACACTCAACTGAATCAAACTCAATCCGTCAAAGCTGGCGCTTAAACTCAATCGAACGCCCAATGCTGGCAACTTTGCCAAAAACAACTGGTAATTTTCGATGAAGGCAACATGCTCGCCGCTGGGTGAAACCCAAAACTGTCGAATCAATGCGCCGCTCGCGTGTTGACGCGGATCTTGTCCAAGGACGTCTCGGGAATGCAGCACGCTAGCAGCACCACCATCACTGCCTCGACCCGCAGCAGACCATTTCCTATGGGTGTAGAACACTCGATTTTCAGGGCCAAAATGAGGACCAAAGCCGTCCTCTGAAATCTTTGTTTCAATGCCTTGTTCAAGGTCAAAAACATAAATGCCTGGAGCCTGGCCCCAATCCGGGTGCGTCAGATCTGAACCGCTGAGCTTGCGGTACACCAAGAAACGATCATCTGGAGAGAGCTCAAGATCGACGTAGTGTCCAGGAGGCAGAGGCAGCTTGCTCGCCTGTAGGCCGTCTTCAGCAACCGACCAAATCGCGCCCAGAGACGCATCGGACCAGGTTAAGAAAAACAGCGCATCACCACTGCTGTGATACACCGGCGAAAAGGCATGATCGTCGCGCTTTTCATCGAATAAAGGTTTTGTTTGACCGTTGGGGGTTTTTAGAAAAAGCTCCCCCAAAGATTCGAAAATAAAGCCGTCACCCGCTGGATTCGAACGCGCAAACCGAACCATTTTTGTTCGGAAATTGGGTTCAAAGACATCAAACGTGGGCGCTGGTGGCTCATAGATTTGGCGCTTTGTCTGTACTCTGAAGGGGATATCTCGCTGCGTGCCGGTCGCCACTTCGACCCTGCGCAACCGACCCTCCGCCCAATAGACAATATGCCCACCCTCAGGCGTCCAGGCCATGTTCGGGTAGAGGCCATAAACGCCCCAAGTCTCTTGCATGTCCGGATCTAAATCGCCGGCAATCAATTGCTGTTTCTGACTTTTGAGGTCGATGACAAACAGCTTAGATTCGGTCCGAATCCGTTTCACGAAAGCGAGGGTGTCCCCCGTCGGTGAGGGCACCGCTCTGACCGCCCCGCCAAAGCCACTGACCACCGTATCCGTTTCACCGTCTTCAAGATTCAGGCGCTTAATTTCAAAGAGACCACCATGGCTGTCTTCATGATAAATAAACGTGTTACCTGGACTTGCGCTCTGGGTGTAGAAGAGGCTTTTTCCATCGCTGGAAAAAGCGGGTTCGCCTAACTCTTTCTGATAGTTTTCATTGGGCCTTTTTACCAGTTGAACACCACTGGTTTTATCCCGCGAGTTCGATTCATACAGCCAAATTTCTCCTGTCCCCAAGGAACGAGACGTTGTGAAATGCTTCTTGGCCGCAATGAAGTCACCCGAGGGATGCCAAACAGGGCTATTGAGCAATCGAAACGACTCAAAACTGATCTGCCGGGTCGCTCCCGAGTCAAGTGTGATCACCCAAATATTGTCGCCACCTTCTCGATCGGAGACGAACGCAACCTCCCGCCCATCGGGACTAAATCGAGGCTGGATATCCCAAGCCATGCCTTGAGTCAAACTACGCGCCTGCCCACCTTCTATATCGAGCAAATAGAGATCGCCGAGTAAATCGAAGACCAAGCGACGACCATCCGGAGAAACATCAACGCTCATCCAGGTGCCCTCCCGAGTATCAATGGCTGCTAGCGTGGCGGAGCCACTCATAGAGGGTTGATCAACAGACCAATTAGAAGCGCCGGCCTCAGCTTCGTCCATCTCCGCACCAGCCCCTCCAGGCGCTGCACTGATGACGAAGACTAGGCACAAGGTGTAAGCCCAACCTAGGGGCAGGGTGCAAATCCATTTTCTAAAATACCCCGTGCCCAGCCGCTTGGTTGTGATTGTTTGTACCATGATTGACTCCCCTTAAATCATTGCGCTCAACGAAAAACTTTCGCTATAGTCATTATTAACTGATCAGGTCTTCTCTGGCTATGACGCCCGCTGTTACCACCCTTAAGCAAGCTTCAGTTCCTTATCAGCTCCATGAATATGCCCACGTCGCCGGCACAACCGATTTCGGTTTGGAGGCGGTCCGAGGGCTGGGACAAGACCCAGACAGAATATTCAAAACACTGGTGGTTGAACTTACCCCCACGGAGATGGCAGTTGCCTGTATTCCGGTCGTAACAACTCTGAACTTAAAGCGCCTCGCCAAGGCATGCGGCGCTAAAAAAGCCGCGCTCGCTCGACCCTCGAAGATTCCTACGGTCACTGGTTATATTTTAGGCGCGGTGAGCCCAATCGGGCAGAAGCTCCCACTGAGAACGATCCTCGACGCATCAGCAGCGCTTCACAGCACGATCTTTGTCAGCGGCGGTCGGCGGGGCCTTGAAATTGAGATTACCTATGATGCCCTGCTCGGGCTGAGCGCAGGTCGGCTGGCCAAAATTTCAGTATAAGGCCTACCGTTTATGGGTGATGTAGGCGGTTGATGAGCGGAGGAGAACCCAAGGGACTGATACGGAGTTTAGATACCCATGCAAAGTGCTTTTGCAGTGCAGGGTCACCCAACAGCTGCTCTGGGCTGCCAAACTGCTTTGCCAGGGTCATCTCATCATAAAGTCGGTGGATCCCTTTGTGACAATCCCGGCAGACCTCGATCCCAACGTTGAGTTGGGCTTTAGAATATCGACGCCGAAAATGCGTTCTCCGGTGCAGCTTCTTGGGGATCAGGTGATGGAAGGTGAGCTGTCTGGGCTGGCAACAGCCAGCGCAAACCTTCTTGGCGTGCTCTGGTCGAACACCGTCTATTCCAAAGTCTCGATAGCGACCTTCTTCTCTCACGTCTTGGCCTGTTAATTGACTATTTTAATTTACGCGCGAGCCGCCAAAAAGGAACACTTGCCAATACCTTATCGGGTTGCTTCGAATCTTGGCTGCAAGGCTTCGCGGCGCCACGTTCCCGTGCTTGCAGGTCAGAGGGCATTACTGCATGATCCGCCCTTTGATTTCGAGGCACCCATGCAAACCGAAAAATCCCCACTCCAAACGCCCCAGTCGCCGCTACCGAATTCCCCTTGGCTCAAAACCTGGTTCGAAATCCTCCACCTCAAACAGCTTTTTCGGAAGGGCTGGTTGGAGCGAGGCATTGCGCCAGCCCAATGCGAGACAGTGGCAGAACACACCTTTGGCAACGCCATGCTGTGTCTACTGCTTGGTCAACAGCAACCAGAACTTAATCTCGAAAAAGTACTTCGCATGGCCCTGATCCACGATCTTGGAGAAGTCTATGTGGGCGATCTCACCCCTCAAGACAATGTGCAAAAAGCAGAAAAATATCCTCTCGAAAAAGCCGCAATGACCCAAATATTGAGAGACCTTCCTGGCAGCCGGACCCTCATGGAAAATTGGGAAGAGTATGAAGCCCAGGAGACCGCCGAGG
Organism: uncultured Gammaproteobacteria bacterium; assembly: GCA_913064795.1. GTDB lineage: Bacteria > Pseudomonadota > Gammaproteobacteria > Pseudomonadales > Azotimanducaceae > UBA9926. Next base: position 424 of record CAJYBS010000212.1, on the reverse strand, counting down.
CGCGCTTCGTCAAACAAATTGATCGGCTCGAGTTCGCTCTGCAAGCTGCCCACTTTGATCAAAGCGGCTTGATCGAAGGGAAGGACCTACTTTTGAAGGTCGGTACCCAAATCAGTGATACCCCTGAGATCGCACCCTTTGCCGATGTGTTTTCTGAGGGAACCCTTTAAAAGTCTTACCTCCCCAATGCCAACATTCAATCCAACGACTGCTAACCCTGACTTAAAGCAATCGGTACAACCTGTCATCGCGTCAGCACAGAAATTCTTTCAACCTTTGAGTTGCGGCACATTGTCCCGAAGGCCTTAACTCTCCGATAGGGCTCATAACCCCCAAGCTGCTGCTCGATGGCTAATCCAAACCGGTATAAAGTGACTCTTTCGGGTGAACTTATACAATTTTGACCTTTAATCTAACTAAATAA
>CAJYBS010000211.1 GCA_913064795.1 uncultured Gammaproteobacteria bacterium | reverse complement strand
CAAGCATTGAGCATTTCTTTAATGGCTTGACGTTGTAAATTATCCTGAGAACCGCAGAGATTGCAGGGAATGATGGGAAAGAATTGCTGCTCGGCATAACGTGCGATGTCCTTTTCTTTGCAATAAGCGAGCGGCCTAATCACAACGTTAGCGCCGTCGTCCGACAACAATTTAGGCGGCATAGACTTCAGCTTGCCGCCATGAAACAAGTTCAAGAACAACGTTTCGATCATATCGTCCCGATGATGACCCAACGCGATCTTGGTGAAGCCATGCTCCTTTGCATACCGGTACAAAATGCCACGCCGAAATCTAGAGCACCAACCACAATAAGTCTTCCCCTCGGGGACCATTTCGGTCACAAGCGAGTAAGTATCTTCTTCAAGAATATGAAAGGGGATGTTTTTTTGCGCTAAATACTCAGGTAACACCGTCTCGGGGAAGCCCGGTTGTTTCTGGTCAAGGTTGACCGCGACCAACTCAAAATCGATGGGGGCTCGCGCTTTGAGGTGCAAAAGAATCTCAAGCATGGCATAAGAATCTTTGCCACCCGATAAACAGACCATGACTTTGTCAGACTCGGTAATCATGTCGAAATCAAAAATGGCGCGCCCTACGTCTCGACGCAGGCGTTTCTCGAGCTTTTGCTGTTCTCGCTTTGCTTTCGCTTCTGGAGACGTATCCGGCATATCAGGTTACTCTTGAGGCTGGCCTTAAGTTTAACACTCAGGAGATTTGATTCGAAATGAATAACCGACTTCTACTGGGGCTGATACTCTTGCTGGCCACAATCTCCTCCACGCCGGCTTGTGCCCTAGTGATCCTGCAATATCATCATATTGCAACCGACACGTCACGGATCCCCAGTACTCGTCCCGAGGAATTTGCCGCGCATATGGCCTACTTGCAAGATGAGGGCTTCAACATCGTTTCGCTCTCGGAACGTCTTGACCCGAATGCGCCAAGAGCAGGGACAATAAGCTCAAGAGAAGTTGCAATCACCTTCGATGATGCCTACCGAAGTATTTATACCGAAGCATTCCCTCGCCTCAAAGCCCTGGGCTGGCCGTTTACAATCTTTGTGGCTTCCAACCTCGTCTCAGAGCACGGCGGACAATACCTGACTTGGGCTGAGCTCAAGGAAATGCAAGCCCAGGGTGCGGAAATTGCGAATCATTCTACGGCACACCAGCATTGGGCCCGCCGGCCACAGAGCGTGTCAGAGTCTTCTTGGCGAGCCCAATTTACCGAGGACACCTTGTCGGCCCAAGCGGCTATTAATGCGCATATTAGCCAAGCGCCCAAACATTATGCCCTGCCCTATGGTGAGTATTATCCCGACTTACTCGAAGACCTTGATAATCTGGGGTATCTCATTTTTGGCCAGCAAAGCGGCGCCGTGCCATTGCCTAATCATCCCTTGGTCATTCCACGTTTTCCTATGGGCGGACCTTACGCTGCGATGGATAGCTTTAAAACCAAGGTCAACAGCCTGGCTTTTGATCGAACGGTGCGAATCCACAATCCCGTATTGAGCGCGCTAGAGACTCGTCCCATTGCCAATGCGGCAGCGCTTGGCGTTACCTCAGTCGTGGGCCTTAACTGTTTTGGACCCGCCGGTGCCATTGTGCCGCTGCAGGTCGGCAAGGGCATCCTGATCCAAAGCGATGAACCTCTGAAGGCGGGGCGACACCGGTACAACTGCACTCGGCGCGATGACCGCACCGGCCGATATCAATGGCATTCTTTTTTTTGGATGAAGCAGCGATCCGACAACACTTGGTATCCAGAGCCTTAGGCGAGCCCTCGCAGTACGGTCACCGGGGATTGATCGAGCACTCGACGCGTCGCCAGCATACCCACCAGCGCAATCAGCACCGCCCCGAGGGAAGGTCCAAGTACCCATAGCCAAGGCGTCGGTGAGTAGCTCAGCTCAAAAATTTCTCGCTCTAGGCCAAAGACCGTCATTTCGGATCCTAGGGCAGCGAGCAGTCCCGCAAAGGCGCCAAGCGCTGCAAATTCGAGGGCAAGACTCAGCCGTACCAATCGATTCGATGCTCCCAGCGTCCTCAGAATTACAAATTGCTTCATCCGCTCATCGAGACTCGCTTGAATACTCGCCAGTAACACCATCGCGCCAGAGATCAGGATCAGTACGAGCACGAACTCTACCGCCAGTGTTACCTGGGCAACAATTTTACGAATCTGCTCGATCAACGCATCAACCTCAAGCACCGTCATCGTGGGAAACTGTCGCAGCAAATCGCTGAGCACAACCTTTTGATTTGGGTCTAAGAAAAAGCTGGTCATGAAAGTAGACGGGAATTCATCGAGCACTTGGGGTGAAAAAATAAGATAAAAATTGGGTTGCATATTGTCCCAATCCACCGAACGTACGCTCGTTACCTTGGTGGCAAACCGGCGTCCCTCAATTTCAAACTGTAGAACATCTCCGAGGGCCAACCCATTGCTCCGTGCAAAAACCTCTTCCACGGAAACCTCTGCGGTATCGGTGCCAGCGTCTTCCCACCAGCGCCCCTCTAAGATGTCATTATCTTGAGGAAGGTCGACCGCTGCGGTTAAGTTTCGGCTCGAGCTAAGTCGCGGTGCACCGCGATCACTTTCGGCGCGGGGTGCTCGCTCTGCCAACGCACGATCGTTTACCGCCGTAATACGGCCCCGGATCATGGGGTACTCCGGCGTCACGGAGACGCCCGATTCGTCTAAGAATGCCCGAATAGCCAGACGTTCATCCGGCAGAATATTCATTGCAAAATGATTGGGGGCATCCTTGGGTATCTGATCGCGCCATTCATCAAGCAAAGATGTGCGAACCAGGAATAAGGTTAGCAGGAGCATCAGCGCGAGCCCAAAGGTCAAAATTTGCAAGGCACTTTCCATCTGCCGACGCCGAAGACCCGCAATCGCTAATCGCCAAGCACTGCCAGCTTGCAGACCCATTCCACGACCCGATCGAACTAACAACAAAGCGATAGACCCCATCAGCAGCGCAGCGGCCAAACCTCCGGTGAAAAGCAGAAACGTTAAAGTAAGGTCCTTGCTGTACCACCACATCAGTCCAAATGTCCCAAGCGCGCCAAAGCTGTAAGCAAGCAAAGTGGAGGGACTCCCCGTCTCCAAGTCTCGACGAATCACCCGAACCGGATCTGCATTGCGTAGCGCTAACAATGGCGGTAGGGCAAATGACAGCAAGCAGACCATGCCGGTTGTTAATCCGAGGCCGATCGGCACAAGGGATGGCGCTGGTAATGCGACCGGCAACAGCGGCGCTAAAACCTCGGCCACAAGCGCCTGAACGGCGAAACCACACAACGCGCCAAACAGCGTGGCAAGGAGTCCCAGGACCAGAAAACTAAAGCAGCAAATTCGATCTATGGTTACCGGAGCGGCTCCGAAGGTTTTTAAGATAGCGACATGGTCGAAATGGCGTACCGCATAGCGATTGGCCGATAGCGCAATAGCGACACCCGCGAGCACGACCCCAAGCAGCCCTCCCAACAGCAGAAACTGCTCCGCCTTGTCTAGGGCTTCTCCGATCTGCTCAGCACCCTCTTTGACACCGAAGAGACGCGCATCATCCGGCAACTGGGGTCTGATGAGCGCCTCCCACTCGACCAATGCCTGTGGACTACCCGCAAACAAATAGCGGTAGGTTACCCGGCTACCGGGCTGGACAATTTCAGTGGCGGGCACATCACTTAAGTGCATCAACACTCGAGGCGCAACACTGTCGAACCCCCCGCCTCGGTCTGGCTCCTTGAGCAAGACTGTACTGGCTGGCAACGTCAGCACACCGACGTCAATTGACGCGCCCGGTTCGGTATCCAGGGAGGGAAATAACCGACTCTCCATAAACACTTGACCAGCTGCTGGCCCAGCGTCTCTCGGCACCGCAACGCCAAAGGGCTGAAAAGACGTGAGCAGCTCGCCGCGCAGCGGGTACTGATCATCCACTGCTTTGACCGCTGCGAGTTGCGCGCGATCCTCAGAAAACACCATTGATAAAAACGACAATGTCTCACTACGGGCCAAACCGAATTCATCCGCCGCAGAGATGATAGCAGGGTCGATTGCGCGACTTGATGAAATCACTCGATCAGCCGCAATAAAGGATGCCGATTCCAGGACAAGCGCCTGCTGCAGACGATCGACGAACAATGTGATGGTCGTTACAGTTCCCACCGCCACGATCAGAGAAGCCAACAGTAAAGTAAGCTCACCGCCTCGCCAATCTCTCCATAGCAGTGTTAATGCTAACTTCATGAACCAACCAGGCTTGCCGCCGCTGCTCCACTGCCGGCTTCTTCAACTAACTGTCCTGCTTCAATTCGGATCGAGGCATCGCACAGCGCCGCGAGTCGAGAATCGTGGGTCACTAGGACGAGAGTCGTACCAAAATCTGCGTTCAACTCGAACAATAGGTCAATAATTTTATCGCCGGTTTTCGAATCTAGGTTGCCGGTTGGCTCATCTGCAAAGAGAATGGATGGATTGGAGGCAAATGCCCGAGCAATGGCAACCCTTTGCTGTTCACCTCCGGATAACTGTCTTGGATAGTGTTGCAGACGGTGCCCTAAGCCGACTCGCTCAAGGAGCGCCTTCGCATTATCAAGGGCCGAGGCCTCGCCTCTAAGTTCCGCGGGAAGCATGACGTTTTCCAGTGCACTAAGACTTCCCAGAAGCTGGAAAGTCTG
>CAJYBS010000210.1 GCA_913064795.1 uncultured Gammaproteobacteria bacterium | reverse complement strand
CCCGTTGGGTTGCCGAACGAGGGCATGGTGTAGATCATTTTGGCGTGATGCTGCTCAATCGCTTGCTCTACGGCATCAATGCGAAGGCCCTCTCGATCGGTGGGAATCCCAACAACCTTTAAGCCATGGTCTTGGAATATCTGGAAAGCCAAGAAATAGCTCGCCGATTCGACCAAAACGGTATCACCGGGCTGCGTCAACCGTGCGCAGATCAAGTCGAGGCCTTGGGAGGAGCCGCCGGTAAGAAAAAGAGTATCCGGGTCCACGGTATGGCTGTTGTCTGAGAGAAACTCAGCGAGTGCCCTGCGAAATTCAAGTTCACCGGATGGAGCGCCATAATTCAGCATGTCTGCATGGAAGGACTCAAAAAATTGAGCGGCACCTGCACTCAGAAGATCTTGTGGCAGCAAATCACTGGAGGGTTGCCCGATGGCAAGGTTAATCGCTGAGCTGTCGCTGACCCGCTCAAAGGATCGTCTTTGGGTCATTAGGTCGATGCCTTGGAATCAGGGCCTCGCCATTGATCTGGTGAGGACCAGGGCGCACGATGGCGGTGAAGCACTACAAAAACAAGGCAGGCAGAGACAAACCCCGGCCAAAGTGGGTCGATGCCAAGAAAACTGGCATCACTGATTCTGCTAGCCATTTGCCAAGCGAGCACTACAGTCAGCGCTGCACAGATACTCCAAAATGCTGGGCGGGAATCGGTATGAGGCCAGTAAACCGCGGCGATGGTGGGTATGACCAATGCTGCTCCGTTGATGGTAAAACCGATCAACAGGATGTCGATAATGCTCTGCATTTGCCAAGCCATTAGACCAGCAAGGGTTCCGATCAACCCGGAGGTGAGAATCCCAAGCCGAAGTAAGCGCTGGGGCGGCGCCTTGGGGTTCACGAAACGCTGATAGAAATCTCGGGTAATGTTGGCTGAGACCGTTAAAATACAAATATCCGCCGTAGACATTACCGCTGCGAGAATACCCACCAAGATGAGGCCTTTTAAACCCGCGGGGAAGAACGCCAAAATGAAAGCCGGCAGCACCCCGTCCCCAGATTCAATATCAGGAAGCGCGACTGCAGCGGTCAGACCAATCCAGGTCGCAGCACATCCGATTACTAAGATGATAATGACCGCAATCAGTGGGCCTCGCTGAGCGGCCGCCTCATCTCTGGCGGCATAGCTTCGGGTGAAGCTGTCCATCGAGACCAAAAAGCTCATGGTGATCGAGATAACCATTGCGATGATTGCAGACCAGCCCCAGGCGCCTATCTCAAAATGGCTGCTTGAGAGGGCGTCTCTGAGCATCTCGGGGGAACCGCCATTAGCAATCGCGATGGGCAGTCCGATAAAAACGACCCCGGCAATCAGCAGCACAATCTGCGCCCAATCGGTATAGGTGATCGCAATAAAACCGCCGATTGCTGTGTAAGCGACAACGATGCTGGTTGCTAGCAACAGACTTTCACCGAACGTCCAGGACAGCATGATTTCAATGATACTGGCTGCGGCCGCAAGCTGACCGGCCGCAAAAGCGATGAAGGCGAGGAGCGTGGTCAACGTTGCAATCGCGCGGGTTCGGCTGTCGAACCGGTGCTCGATCAGGTCCGGATAGGTAAGATACTGGTGCGCGTCGCCAAGGATTTTTACCTTTTTTGCCAGCACGACCGCAAAGACAAAGCAGCCGATTGCCAAGGCAAGTCCATACCAGATCGCTGTGATCCCGTGATCGTGCGCGCGGCCGGCGCTCCCGATCACGGTCGCGCCGCCGACCCAACCGGCCATCCAGAGCACGGCAATGGAAAATGTTCCCAGGCGTCGGCCGCCCACGAAATAATCGTCGGGATGTTTCTGCTGAATCTGGGCATAGACGCCGAGCGCCAGCATCATCAGAAGATAAGCGCCAACAATGACGTAATCGATGGTAGCCACGGTTTATCCTGCTTGTGCTAAGAAGATTTACATTACCATAAGCCGCGGGTGGGTCTATGAAGGCCATTGTTCAGCATCACTATGGTGCGAGATGGCTCACTGAAGCATTAAAAGAAGACAGGTTTCGGTTTGGATCAGCACTCGCTGAGCTCGCCAATTCTTTAATCCTCCTTGATATTAGCGGTTGAAGAAGAAAAGCGTGCAGGGATATGCTCAAAACAATAGAAGACAGCCGCTGGAGGCATAACGATGTTGACGCGACAGTATGGGTATCTTTGGTCTAAGGCCGGCCCTCCCGCAGAACCCCAAACTGAAGTTTTAGAGCAACTGGGTGGTTGCCTCATCGAGCAGGTGTTCACGCTTGCGCAAATCAGCGATCTTCGTTCGGCGGTGGATTCGGTGTTTGATGCTTATCCTGCCGATGTTCGCCAAGTGGATCGCGCTGCAGCAGAGAATGCGCAGTTTCGTTATGAAATGTTGAACCGAAATGCTGTTTGCCAAAAAGCCGTTTCGCATCCAAGAATCCTGAGTGTGATTGAGCCTTTGCTCGGAGAGGACTGTCACATCATCGCCAACACGGCTTGGCGAAATCCGCCAAAGCCCATGGATGCATCCCAGCCTTGGCATGTCGATGCGGGTCCCCACATCCCACTGCCTAAAGGCACGCGGTGGCCAGAATCATTGCCCCATCCCGTTTTTGCAATTGGATGTCACATTCTAATTGAAGACTGTTCCCTTGAAGACGGACCGACAGGGTTTGTACCAAAGAGCCATCTCTCTGGCCGTCCGCCTCCAGGTCGGCAACGGTTTGACCTGGAACTCACCTTCGACGGCCAGAAGCCACGTGCCTTAACCGGTTCGGCAGGAGATGTATTGCTGTTTGTCTCTGATGTTTGGCATCGCCGACTCCCTTCAGGATCCGGGGATCGAGGCCGGTATTTCCTGCAGGTGCATTATGGGCGGCGTGACCTTCAGCAGCGATTAAAGGTCACAGATGACGCGCATCAATTGAGTCATGAGGCGCTCCGTCGAGCGACTTCTGAGCGAGAGAAGTCGCTCATGGGTCTGCATGCACCTGGATTTTATGATGGGTGAGAGCTGATGAGGTGATGTTGTCTGGATCTGGGATGTTCGACGACTAAAGCAGATCGGGGCAGTGGATTGACGGGCTTTGTTTGAACTATTGGGTTGAAGGTCGGATACTGCTGGACCAGCGCCACAATCGATGCAGCATACTCATGACCTTACAAACTTTCCGCCGAGAGGCACGACACTGGCTTGAAACAAACTGTCCGGGGTCGATGCGCACGCGAATGGTCCCTGGGGAAGAGATCAATGGTGGCCGAAAGCGCCTGGGAAACAATCTTGAGGCCTATGAGTGGTTAGCGTTGATGGCCGCGAAGGGGTGGACTGTACCCACCTGGCCCGTGGAGTTTGGCGGGGCGGGTCTTAGCGCTGAAGAATTTACGGTTCTGTTAGAAGAACTTCAGCGTATTAACGCCAGGCCTCCCCTGGGCGGAATGGGCGTGAGTATGCTTGGACCAACCCTACTTGAGTATGGCACCGAAGCGCAGAAACAACAGCACTTGCCAGGGATCGCCAAAGGCGAGGTTGCTTGGTGTCAAGGATACAGTGAGCCCGGCGCAGGCTCAGATTTGGCGAGCTTGCAAACCCGCGCTGAGGATCAAGGCGATCACTTCCTCGTTAATGGGAGTAAGATTTGGACCTCGGGGGCGCAGCACGCAGATTGGATGTTCTGCTTGGTCCGAACAGATCCAAGCCGGCCCAAGCATGAAGGCATCAGCTTTTTACTGTTTGATATGGAAAGTCCAGGTGTGACGACGCGGCCAATTTCTCTGATCAACGGTGAGTCGCCCTTCTGCGAAACGTTTTTTGACAACCTTCGGGTTCCCAAATCGCAGCTGTTGGGCCCGTTAAATCAGGGTTGGCCAATCGGAAAAAGATTGCTCCAACATGAGCGCTCAGGTTTATCTGTGCTGGCCAATGGTGATCGCGCAGGGCCCCTAGAGCGGATCCTTCCTTCACAACCCTTAGAGCAATTAGTCCAGTCCTATGCGGGACTGTCCCCAAGCGACCCCCATCTCAGGAACCTGATTGTGCGCAGTGATATGGAAAAGCGCGCTTTCTTGCTGACCCAAAAACGTGCCCTACAAGAATCCGAATCTGAAACCCCCGGTGCAGCAACTTCGATTTTTAAAGTGGTTGAGGCAAATTACGTGAAGGCGCAGCTTGAGCTCCAGCTGCTCATTCGCGGGACGCAAGGTTTGGGATGGGAGGGTGAGACATTTTCTGACGAAGAGCGCGCAATGTGTCGGCTTTGGCTCGAGGCAAAATCAATCTCGATTGCCGGTGGCTCTAATGAGATCCAATTTAACATTATTGCCAAGCGGGTTCTGGGATTGCCTGATTAAAGTCAGGCCTTCGTTTGGTCCTGTTGGCAGAATTAGTCGAGGAGAAAGGTATGAGTGACGTGATTGCTGGGCCCATTTGGGCCGCGAGAAATTGGTCGGCGGATGAAGGTGCTGGCAGTATTCACGATGACGACACCGCCAATGAGCTTGGTTTTCGTGGTGGTACGGTTGCCGGCGATGTTCATATGAATCAGTTTCCGCCGGTGTTGATAAAGGCATTGGGTCAACAGTGGTTTGAGCGCGGTAATTTGTCTTTGAGTTTCAAAAATGCCACCGTCGACCGGGAGCGTGTGCAAGCCTTTGCTGAGGTCAGTGCCGAGGATGAGAAAACTGCACGGGCTTGGATGACACGGGATGATGGGCTGTTGGTCGCCACAGGCAGTGCAAC
>CAJYBS010000209.1 GCA_913064795.1 uncultured Gammaproteobacteria bacterium | reverse complement strand
TTATAAATTTTCTTGTTTAAGTGGTTTACGATGAGGTGTCTGCGTTGATGAGAAATGGACTTCTAAGCGCATGAAATTTGTAATTGGTTTAGTGATGATGTGGGCCTGTGTCCTCGGTGGTTACGTTGGGCACGGCGGCACGCTAGGAAAGCTTTACCAGCCGTTTGAGCTGGTGATTATTTTTGGCGGCGCTGGATTTGCCCTGCTTCTCGGAACCGAATCCTCTGTGTTGAAGGCCATTGCCCGCGATTTCTCCTCTTATATAAAAGGCGGCCGCTTCAAAACTGAGGACTACTTCGGCTTGTTCAGCTTTTTATATCTACTTTTTGATAAAGGCCGAAGATCCGGAATGATCGCTCTCGAAGACGATATTGAAAATCCAGAAGAGAGTGAAATTTTTCAGCAATTTCCTCAGATTTTGAATGATCATCATCTCCGCGAGTTCATTTGCGATGTCATGCGTATCAAAATCAGCGGCAATATGAGTCACCATGAGTTTGAAGCGTTAATGGACATTGAGCTTGAAACCCATCATCACGAAGCAATGGGCCCCTCCAATGCCGTGCAATTGATGGCTGACGCACTGCCGGCATTCGGTATTGTCGCAGCGGTCATGGGGGTGGTGACCACCATGGGGATTATTTCTGAGCCTCCTGAGATCTTGGGCGCAGCGGTGGGTGCAGCCTTGGTAGGAACATTCTTGGGGGTCTTACTCTCGTACGGAATGGTTGGTCCTTTCGCGCAGGGTCTCAAATCCGTCGCCGAAGAAGAATGCGCCTACTACTTGTGCGCAAAAACCTGCTTTTTGGCCGATGTACAGGGCTATGCACCGAACCTATCTTTAGAGTTCGGTCGAAAAACCCTACCCAGCAAAATCAGACCGAATGCCATTGCACTTGAAGAACGGTTGAGGGAAGTGAAGTCATCCATTAAGAAGGCCGCATAACCTAGGCCTATGGAACCTGCCAAACCCACCACGATCATTGTTAAGCGCGTTAAAAAAGGAGAGCATGCCCATCATGGTGGTGCATGGAAGATTGCTTATGCTGACTTTGTCACCGCCATGATGGCTTTTTTCTTGATGTTATGGTTGCTGGGCTCTCTTAGTGATTCACAGAAACAAGGGCTTTCGCGTTTCTTCTCCAGTCCAAGCACAATGATCAGTTCTGGCGGCACCAACAGTTCCGTGATTGATTTTACGGGTGAACCGAGACCCGAATCCGAGTTCGATCCAGCTCCACCCGAGGAGGCCTTGTCCGAAGAGGGTTTGAAAATTCCCCTCGATGAACTGCTTTTGCAACTCAAAGAGCAGATCGAAACCAGCGAGGCGTTCAAAGATTACAAGGACCAGTTGCAACTCGATATCACCATCGAAGGTCTGCGCATTCAAATGATGGATGATGAAGCAAGGCCGATGTTCGACCTTGGCTCTCCTAAATTAAAAAATTACGCGGAAGAAATGCTTCGAACCATTGGTGCGACGGTGGCGCAGGTGCCTAATCGAGTCAGCGTTGCTGGCCATACGGATTCTAGAACCTACAGCGCGGGCAGGACCGAGTATAGTAATTGGGAGCTGTCCGCGGATCGTGCTAACGCTGCCCGACGAGCCCTCGCGCAGCGTATGCCACGTGATGTCAAATTTGGGCGGGTCGTGGGACTTGCCGACTCGGTTCCCTATGATCGGGAAGATCCCTTTAATGCCGCAAATCGGCGGATTAGTATTGTGGTTCTTAATGAAGCGACGGAGCGAGCTATAGGTATTCGCGAGGGTCTTGAAACTAAAGCCCAAGATTTAGAAGCGGCTGAAGAAAATGCAATGACTAAGGCTGAGGCGCCAGACGTGCCTAGGGTCGAGGATCCGGCCGCTGACCCTGTTTGAGTCGCGATTGTTCTGATGGTGCTCTAGTGGGGATCTATTGGGGCTCTTTTTGGTAGATGAGATACGAATGAGTGGCAAGTGATTGACTGCTTGGAAACTTTTTTGCTTGTGGTAGTTTGGTCTCGGTTTGCTTTGAATCCTGACATGAGCAAGCGTATTGTTTGAAGCATCGGGGACCGCAGCCATCAAAAAATTCAAAAACCGCTTGGTTCGAGGTCACTCGCGCCTTGTCCTTATAGTCAGGTTCTCATAGTAAGCTCCTCATAATCAGGTGGCTAAAACCAAGTCGTTACAACTGGCTCATCGCAATCAGAGTCCGCAAATCATCACTGTCTTCAAAGGTCGATGCTTGTTGCTGCTTGTTGCTGCTTGTTGCTGCTTGTTGCTGCTTGTGGCGGCTTGGGTCCCAGTGGGTTAGACGTTGTTAGTTGGAGGCCCTTCCACGGTGGACCACCCTTCATGCGCCAGCATGTCTGCCTAAGCCGTGGTAGTCTGTGAATTGATGTTAAAACAACGTGGTCTAATGGATTATCAAACGATCGATGTAGCGCGTTCTGCCGAGGGCCTTCGGTTAGTTTTGAATGCGGGGGTCCCTGGACCCTGGAGTGAAGCTGCAAAGGCTTTGTTCAATCATCACAATGTTGCCTTTATCCCTATAGCGCAAGCGGCTGGCGGAGCAAATGAAGACCTCGTTGACTGGACGGGTCACCGAAATGCGCCAATCGCGGTTTTCGAGGCGGAACCCCCACGAACGCGCTGGATCGAAATGTTGGATTTAGCGGAACGGTTGGGAACAGGTCCCTCGCTGCTGCCCCAAGATCGCGCTGAGCGTGTTCAGGCCATCGGCTGGGTGAATGAAATGGCAGGCGAGGGTGGTTTTGGATGGTCCTGCCGACATCTCATTTTTGATGTTTGGGCCCAGAAAACGGGCGACGATGCGCGTTCCTCGAATCCAATGTTTGAGGCCTATCGATTTGATCCAGCGCTTCAAGCGCGGATGGTGGATAACGCTAAGTCTTTTCTAAAAGATTTAAGTCAGGCACTCGGAGCGGGAACGGGGGAGTATCTGGTCGGAGACGAATTTACCGTCGCGGATCTTTATTGGGCCTATTTCTCAAACTTGTTAGCGCCGTTGCCCGATGAATTGAACCCGATGGCGGCTTCTTCCCGAAGCAGTTATGAAATTCCAGGGCTGTTATTGGCGGGTTTTGATTTGAGAGTGCTCGAACATCGGGATCTAATGTTTCAGCGCCACTTACTAACGCCGCTCAGCTTTTAGGCGGTGTAATGATTCGGAAAAGAGCGGCCCCAAGAAATTCCTACGCCAGGGCCCAGAGTTATTTGAGGACCTGATGAATGATTGAGGATGACGTTTTAAGGTTCGAACATTTGCTCTCCACCGCGCGGTCGGTACGCAGAAACCTCGACTTTGATCGACCCATCGATAGGGATGATCTCTTCGCTTGTATTGATGTCGCTGTTCAAGCGCCCACGGGTTTGATAGGTGAGGGTTGGCGATTTTTAGTCGTTACCGACCCCACAAGAAAAGCTGCGATTGCCGAATTGTACAGCGAAATTCTCGTTGAGCTGATGCAAGAAAGAGGGCTTCCTTTAAAAGCCTCGCACCAAGCGTTGATCGCTCGCCTCCATGAGATTCCTTGTATGATTTTCGTCTGCGCAGAGGGTGAACCGCCGCCGACGACCTCAGGCCAGGTCGGCTTCTACGGTTCGATACTGCCGGCGGCCTGGTCATTGATGCTGGCGCTAAGAGGCAGAGGTATCGGCACGACTTGGACCTCATTGCTGACAGCGCGAGCTGACGCAGTGGCGGGCATTTTAGGGATTCCTGATGGCGTGACCCAGACGGTGATGCTGCCCGCGGCGTACACCCTTAACGCGGTTTTAAAACCAGCTCAGCGGGCTTCAGCCGAGACTGTAACCTTCTGGGATGCTTGGGGAGCGTCCCAGCCGTCTAGGAAAGTCCCTGGTGATGAATAACGCGATCATTAGGTACAGAAAGTGCTGAATTGGATCGATGGGTTCGCCATAGCCGCTTATTTCTTGTTGTTGCTCGTGATTGGGTGGCGCGTCATGATCAAGGCCCGACGGCGAGACGCGCTAGGATCATTTATGGCTGCCGATCGAAATATGGGGCTTTGGCAATCCACTGCCTCAACCGCAGCAACAGACCTGGGGGGCGGTTTCAGTATTGCGATGGGCGGTTTGGGTTTCTCCTTGGGAATATCAGGGTCCTGGCTTATCGCAATTTCTGGCCTGAGCGTTGTGATGGTGTCGTTTCTGTTGGTCCCCAAAATCAAGATTTGGAGCGACCAAACCCAAGGGCTCACAACGGGCGATCTTTTCTCTCAGAGATTTGGACTTAAAACCGGGCGTTTAGCCGCGTTAGTGATCGCGCTCTCCTGGTTTTCATTTGTGGGCGGACAAATCATAGCAGGCGGCAAACTTCTTCAGGTCACTTTGAGTCTTGATTTAACTCTGGCGATTATTGTCTCGGGACTTGTGATCGTGGGCTACACCGCGATGGGGGGGTTAAAGGCAGTCATCTATACCGATGTCTTTCAGATGGGGGTGCTGTTCGTTGGAATTATCCTTCTGCTGGTGCCCCTTGGACTTATGGCGGTGGGTGGCCCGTCAGCGTTAATTCATCATTTCACCCAGGATCCAGCCACCGCCTCTTATGTTGACTGGGGCGCCGTTGAGCCGAAGGAGCTCATCGGCTGGTTTCTCTCTGTTTTTCCGGTGTGGTTCATCTCCATTGCGGCAATGCAGCGAATCATTGCGGCCCGGAATGTTCAAGTTGCCCAGCGTGCTTTTCTCCTAACAGGGGTCCCGATAGAGTGGCCGCTTTTTGCCATTGGATCG
>CAJYBS010000208.1 GCA_913064795.1 uncultured Gammaproteobacteria bacterium | reverse complement strand
TCGTCCCTATCCTGTTTTTCTACATCGCCGTGGGGACACCTTCCCTCGTTTCTCGTTAGCGCTTCGAGAGAAACAGTGAGTACCTCAAATTGGATTGCGCTTAGTTTAGCGACTCAAATCTGAGCGGCGGCTTTCTCGACACGCTCTTTTACGCGGATTGTTCAAGGCGCTCTTCTTCCAGCAGCTGCTCTTCAAACGACTGCTCTTTAAACGGCTGCTCTTTAAACGGCTCTTTTCAAGCAGCTGATTTCACACGACTGCCTAGTCAACGGCAGCTGTTGATGCGCCATCTGTTTAAAAGACATCTGTTTAAAAGACATCTATTCACACGAGATTTGTTCACACGTCATCGGTTCAAACAACATTTGTTCACAAAATTTTTTTCTTAAAACAGCTCTTCACGCTTTCTGCAGCTCGGTCCTGCCACGAAACAAGAGTACAGCAATCCAAAGCCCAACCATTGCGACATTCGCCATGACCAATGTCGTTAAGTCGCTCAATGCCAGCAGTAATCCACCCAGACTACCGCCAGCAAAGATTCCTAAAAATTGCGCTGAGGAGTAGGCACCCATCGCGGCGCCACGATGCGCCTCGGTTGCAATCTGCGATACAAGGGTCGGCAGTGTGGCTTCTAGGTAATTGAACCCGACAAAGAAAATCAGGAGCGCAAAAAGAAACGGCAATAGAGAAGCGGACACCATCATTGTTAGCAGCGAAGCACCAATGATCAAAACAGCAGGCAATAGCTGGGTTACCAAACGACTTGCACCTCGGAACTTAAAAATTAAAGGCAGCATGAGAAAGAATGAACCCACCAAAAGCCCAAAATACACCAGGGCATGATCCTCTATCAGCAGACCCAATTTTTCGAGTAAGGCCGGAATCACCACAAATCCTGCCATCAACAGAAAATGGTTCATGAAAATACTGAGATTAAGGGTTTGCAATGCATCATCCCGGAGGACCTCAACAACGCCGCCCCTGCTTCTAGGCTGCTGGTACTCAGCATCTAGCTCTGGCAGAAAAAACAGCACAAGTACCAAAGCAAGCATCCCAGTTATCGCAGCAAGAAAAAACAGCGCGGCTAAACCACCGAACTGATACAGCAACGGGCCAACGACCAGCGAAAACCCGAATGCCAAACCAATTCCGCCACCGATCATTGCCATCGCTCGCGCTCTGTATTCAAGTCGCAAACCATCCCCTACGACCGCCAACAGAACCCCAGCGATTGCTCCTGAGCCCTGCAAAGCACGCCCCAGCACGATCCACTCTATTCGCTGGGCCAATCCCGCAATCAAACTACCGATAATAAACACGAGAAGGCCGCCAATCAGGATCGGTTTTCTTCCGAAACGGTCAGAGAGCGCGCCCAATGGAATCTGCAACACGGCTTGGAATAAGCCGTAAATACCGAGGGTCAAGCCGATCGCAGCCGGTCCGCTGTCAAAAAGCTCGGCCGCGGCAAGCGCAAACACCGGCAGTATACTGAACAGCCCGAGCATCCTGACGAAATATAAAAGGCCCACAATCGATGCGGTACGGCGCTCTTGCGAATTCATGAATTACATCCAAAGAACATCTGGTCTTTGCGAATTGACGAACAAACACTTAGTATCGCTAACAGCTCAAAGAAGCCGCCTTACCGGCACTCCGGTGACCAACAGCTGCCGGCGCTACGCCCAGAGTGATCGAACTTTCGGCGAGGCGACGGATGATAACAGGCTTTGTGCCACCTAGCATCAACCGCCTCGGGCAAGCGATGCGACTTAGATCAACATGCTCACTGATTGAGACTCGGACCCGGGACAATGCTCAAAAAACACATCGCCATTCGAGGCGCTCGAACGCACAACCTTAAGGACGTCGATCTCGACATCCCCCGAGATTCGTTAACGGTCATCACCGGACTGTCTGGATCCGGCAAGTCCTCTCTCGCTTTCGACACACTCTACGCTGAAGGCCAAAGACGCTACGTCGAGAGTCTTTCGACTTACGCGCGTCAGTTTTTAGCGATTATGGAGAAGCCCGATGTCGATCACATCGAGGGACTATCTCCAGCGATCTCCATCGAGCAAAAATCCACGAACCATAACCCTCGGTCAACCGTTGGAACCACAACGGAGATTGCGGACTATCTGAGACTGCTTTTTGCCAGGGTTGGCTCACCCCATTGCCCGACCCATCAACAGCCCCTTAAGGCGCAAACCGTCGCTCAAATGGTAGACCAAGTCCTGGCCTATGAGCCTGAAACCCGCCTGATGATCCTCGCGCCTGTCGTCCAAGATAAAAAAGGCGAACATCATCAGCTGCTCAAAGGACTTTCGGCCCAAGGCTTTGTCCGAGCTAGAATTGATGGCGAGATCGCCGACTTAGACGACTTACCTGTCCTCGACAAGAATAAGAGACACACCATTGAGATCGTGGTGGATCGATTTCGTGTTCGCGCGGATCTTGCAACCCGCTTAGCCGATTCATTCGAAACCGCGGTCAAAGCCTCTGATGGACTGGCCCTGATTGCTCAGATCGACGATCCTTCGGCCCCAGATCAACTATTTTCGGCGAATTATGCCTGTGCTAGTTGTGGATACTCCATGCCCAAGCTCGAGCCTCGGCTCTTTTCTTTCAATAACCCAAGAGGCGCCTGCACCAGCTGCGATGGATTGGGGACCAAGCAGATTTTCGACCCAGATTTCATCGTCAAAGACTCCAGCCTCGCCATCTCTGAGGGCGCCATCGCCGGTTGGGACCGGCAACATGTCTATTACTACCAACTGCTCGAATCGGTTGCAGCGCACTATGAGTTTTCGCTCGATGCACCCTTCAGTGCCTTGGGCGACTCACATCAGCATGCCATTCTCTACGGTAGCGGAGATACCGAGATCCCCTTTTATTACGCGGACCAGACCGGCGAGCGGGTGGTTAGATCCCACCGCTTTGAAGGTATTATCCCTAACCTCTCTCGTCGCTATGAAGAGACCGAATCCCAGACCGTCAAAGATCAACTGGGCCAGTGGCTCCATGAGCGCTCTTGTAGCGCCTGCAATGGCGAGCGACTCAACCCTGGCGCACTGGCTGTTTTGATCCAGAATAGAAATTATGCAGACATTTCCAATCTGAGCATCGCTGAGGCATTTAAGTATCTCGACGCTTTGGACCTGCCAAGTCAGCAAGCTGAGATCGCTCACAAGATCGTTGGTGAGATAAAGGCGCGTCTAGGCTTTCTCATCGATGTGGGCCTCAATTATCTGTCACTGGGGAGGCCTGCTAACACTCTTTCTGGCGGTGAGGCTCAGCGAATTCGGCTGGCCAGCCAAATCGGTGCGGGACTGGTTGGCGTGATGTATATTCTCGATGAGCCCTCCATTGGCCTGCACCAACGAGACAATGAGCGCCTGCTGAGCACCCTGACCCGACTGCGAGATTTAGGGAACACCGTTATTGTTGTAGAACATGACGAGGAAGCCATCAGAGCCGCTGATTTCATTGTTGATATTGGCCCCGGTGCGGGTGAACTCGGAGGACAAGTGATTCGAGCGGGCAGCGTTGATGATATTCTCGAATGCCCCGAATCGATAACAGGGCAATATTTGTCCGGCGCACAAAGGATTGATGTACCCACAAAGCGGATTCAACCTCAGCAGGATCAATGGCTCACGGTGACAGGCGCCACTGGCAACAACCTGAAGACCGTGGACTTATCGATACCCCTTGGGCTCATGACGTGTATCACAGGGGTTTCGGGCTCAGGCAAATCAACCCTCATCAATCAAACCCTTTATCCCTTGGCCGCAACAGCGCTCAATGGCGCAACAACTCTTGAGGCAGCCCCCCATCTGGATGTTCAAGGGTTGCATCAGCTAGACAAAGTCGTTGAGATCAGCCAGAGCCCCATCGGGAGAACACCTCGATCCAACCCCGCTACCTACACCAACATATTTTCCGCAATACGCGATTTGTTTGCCGCGACGCCAGAGGCCCGTTCGAGAGGCTACAAAGCAGGACGGTTCAGCTTTAACGTTAAAGGCGGGCGATGCGAGGCCTGCCAAGGCGACGGGCTCATCAAAGTCGAGATGCATTTCCTTGCGGATATCTACGTCCAATGTGATGAATGTGAGGGCAAACGCTATAACCGTGAGACCCTGGAAATTCGCTACAAAGGCCAACCCATCGATGCCGTTCTTAACATGACGGTCGATGAAGCTTTGCCTTTCTTGAGTGCTGTTCCTGTCATTGAGCGACGACTTCAAACCCTCATTGATGTTGGCCTGGGTTACATCCGGCTTGGACAAAGCGCAACCACCCTCTCTGGTGGAGAGGCGCAACGGGTCAAATTAGCGCGGGAACTGGCGAAAACAGACACCGGGCAAACCCTTTACATCTTGGATGAACCGACCACCGGCCTCCATTTTTTTGACATCAAGCAGCTCCTCAAAGTCATTCATAAACTCCGAAGCCGTGGCAATACGCTGATTGTGATCGAGCATAACCTGGATGTTATCAAAACAGCGGATTGGATCGTTGACCTCGGGCCCGAGGGGGGAGACGGCGGCGGGACCATCGTCAGCACAGGAACACCCGAAGATGTAGCGGGTGATTTACACTCCACAACGGGCCGTTTTCTGAAAACAGTTTTAGATACTGCTAGGCCCAAAGAACGGGTCGCCAGCTAGGCCTTTTGGCCTCGTTACCCCTGAAGCTGTCATCGCGGCTTTGCGGACTTAACGCGCACTGATTTAGCGCTTTAGGCTTTGCTCCAACGTCACAG
>CAJYBS010000207.1 GCA_913064795.1 uncultured Gammaproteobacteria bacterium | reverse complement strand
ACCGCGGCAATCTCGTCCTCTGCCTGAAAGGTCACGACGTCGAATTCTTTATGCTGCGCAAGGGTATGCAATAAAGATGAAGCGGGCGTGATGGGATAAGACGCAAACGTCAACGGCACTTCGGCCAATCTGCCGCCAGCAATCAAGCCATAAGCCAGTGACTCCGTTCCAGTTGCATTACGGTACAAACCCGGAGCGACTTCGGCTCTTGGGATTCGGTACACCTCGACCCCTGAAGGAAGTTCCGCCGTCTCAGCATAGCTGTGGCCCGCATTCAATGCGGCGATATTAGCCTGAGCAATTTCTGGTTTGCTCGCGAATTTCTTTTCGAGATTCGCGATCGTTACTGAGCGGTCGCGATCGAACAACCACATCACCAAACCCAGGGTCCACATGTTCTTACATCGCACGGCGAACTTATGCGACAGACCGTAAGGCTCAACCGAAGCGATCACCTGCTTCGTGATTTCGATGATGATCACCCGAAAGCCATCCAAGCTACCGTCCTCGAGAGGATTCGATTGATAACCCGCGCGCACGAGGTTTTTATCGGTAAAGGCATCAGCGTCGGCAATGATTAAGCCGCCAGGCAGTAGATCCTTCAGATTGGTAATTAAAGCAGCAGGATTCATTGCGACCAAGACGTCGACATCATCACCTGCTGTGGTAACTTCATCCGAACCAAAGTAGATTTGAAACGCCGAGACACCGAAGGTCGCCCCTGCCGGAGCCCGAATCTCTGCTGGGAAATCAGGAAACGTGGCTAAGTCATTGCCATGGAGCGCCGTCGCTTCCGTGAAGTTACTGCCAGTGAGCTGCATGCCATCCCCGGAGTCCCCAGCAAACCTGACCACAACCGCGGAAACCGCTGGATCTTGATCCACTTGATCCGACACCTTCTCGACTACTGACATAGCTATCCTCTCTTATTCTGCCCCTCGCCGAAACCGACGAGATAGGTCATCAATACTTAGGTCATCCGCTCTGGAGCGACTCGCGCTTGAGTGATCCGTTCCTGAGTGATTCGTATTCGCTTTAAACCCTCGACACATTGGACGCGACCTAGGGGCTGAACCCATAGCCCTCGCTGGTTAACAGGGTCTTGGTGGACCCTTTTTCAACGTCCGGCTATCTAGCCCCGAATTCGCCGATTACTCGCGAAAACATTGAGGAAACCTTCGCACGCGACGTCTGGCTACAAACAAAACCAGCTCGCGCGAGCATATCAAAGGCTGGTGCTGATTCATAGATAATGCTGCAACAAATAACAGGATTGTTCTAACCTGACCCCGCCAGAAACCGCACCCCCTTTAGGACCCTCGATTCGCTTTATCCATTCACAGCATAACCTCAATCAATGTTGGCCCGGAGCATTCAAGAGCGCCCCGAAGTACCTCATCGAAATCCGAACAGTTGGTCACCCTATGTCCAGGAACACCGAGGCTGATCGCCAAGTCTGCAAACTGGATCAGGGGTCGATTTAGATCAAAAAGGGCCCCTGCTCGATCACCCACTTCGTTGACCCCAAGACGCAAATATTCAGTTTCTAGAATCCCATACCGTTGATTATTAAAAATAATTGTAATGATTTTTAAATTCTCCCGAGCCTGGGTCCATAAGGCTTGTATGGTGTACATCGAAGCGCCGTCACCGAGCAAGGCAAACACTTGCGCGCCTGGCGCCGCGATCGCAGCCCCAATCGCGGCTGGACCACCCTGGCCAATCGAACCCCCGGTCAAATTCAGCCAAGTGTGAGCGGCCGACCTCTGAGCCGGTTCCAAAACAGCAGCGCCTCCGCCCGAGTCTCCGCACAATATCGAGCCCTCTGGCATCGCTTGGGCAATCAGGGTTGCAACCGAACGCGTTGATAACCCCCCGGTGGGCCGATCGTAGGTGGTTCGTTCATAGCACAAGGGTAGAGCATCTGCCGCCCCGGTTAGAGCCTCCAATTGTTCAAGCGCATTCTGCACATCGATGTGACTTTCTGCGAGCACCTGAATCTCGCAATTCTCCGGTGCCAAACGCGAAGGGGTCTGGGGATACGCAAAAAAACTGACGGGCTCGCTCGCACCAGCAAGCACAATATGGTCAACGTCCCCCAACGTCTGCATCACGGCCTCAGGAAAATACGGCATTTTTTCGACTTCAGGAAATCCCGGCCCAGAATCCACTCGGGCCGGAAAGGCCGTCATAGCAACCCGGCACCCGACTTTGGCCGCTATTTTTGCAGCGGCCCATCGAGCGGCTGGAAGCAGGCCATCTCGATCCAATAAAATCAGGCTACGCGACGTTAAAGCCCCAGCGACCGCCGCGACCTGATCCTCTGCCACTTTGGGCATGGGGTAGACCGGTTTTGGCGCTGCAATCCTTTCGGCGGGGTTCCAACAGGCGTCTGCAGGAATAATCAAGGTTGCCACCTGTCCTTGAGTACCTTTTGATCGCGTCAACGTCGCCGCGAGCGCTTGCATACCTATGTCGCTGAGATCTTCAGCCTGCGCATCATGATGCACCCATTGGGAAACATTCTTAGCCAGGGTTTTGATGTCGCTGGTCAAGGGTGCATCGAGCGCTTCATGAGCCAGCGAGTGGTTACCAACAAGATTAATGACTGGTGAGCCGGCGCGGCGCGCATTGTGCAAGTTAGCAATACCGTTGCCAAGTCCCGGACCCAAGTGCAACAACGTTACAGCTGGCTTGCCGGCTATTCGAGCATAACCGTCGGCCGCGCCGGTACATACGCCTTCAAAAAGACAGAGGATTCCTCGAAAACCCGGTTGTGCATCCATCGCCTGAACAAGGTGCATCTCTGAGGTTCCAGGATTTGCAAAGCAAACCGTGATACCTGATTCAACAAATCCCGCAATTAAACTGTCCGCACCATTCACAAGCCTTTCCTTCGCACAATCAGAGGCGTATTTGCCCAACATTTCGAATCTACCATAGAGGGGCCTCAGCTTTATAGCGAAGATAAGCCTCTTGAACATTCAGGCGCCACGGGTCGACGCGCTTGTATTAACCTGGCAAAACGATGGACAAACCCCTCTCGTAGTTAGCGCTAGAACCTTGATCATTTTGATCACGAATTAGGAGCAAAAGGGTTATCATTAAGCCCCGATAAAAGCGCCTTGCCCCGATCATGCATCTACCCCCTATTCGACAACTTCAATATTTGGTCGCACTTTATGACCACCTGCATTTCGGCAAGGCGGCCCGGCATCTCAATGTCACACAATCGACCCTCAGTACCGGCATTCGAGAACTCGAAAAGTTCTTAGGGGTACAACTGGTGGAACGAACCAATAAGAGCGTCACTTTCTCAGACCTTGGCCGGAGAATCGCCGATCGCAGTCGTTACATCCTCATGCAGACTGAGGACCTGATCGAAGAGGCCCGGGCCTATAACAACCCTTTATCAACCCCGGTCAAGGTCGGCGGGATTCATACCATCGCACCCTTTGTTCTTGCAGGCTATGCGGTCGAGCTGAGAGCCTCGATGCCCAGCATCCAGCTTTACTTACGAGAAAGCACCACCGCCGAACTCGTCGAGGAACTACTGAGCAACAAACTCGACCTTGCATTAATCGCGCTCCCCTACGATGCAGGATCGCTCGAAACTCGAGTGCTGTTTCGCGAGCGCCTTTATCTCGCCCATCACAAACGGACCCAATTGATCGAACCCGGACAGACCGACTTCGACGAATTGCCCGATGAGAGTTTGTTGTTACTCGATGACGGTCACTGCCTGCGGGACCACGCGCTTGCAGGCTGCCGGCTCAAAAACCACAAGAAAGTTCACACGTTTGGTGCCAATAGTTTGCAAATGCTGGTCCAAATGGTCGACAGCGATATCGGCGTCACGATCTTGCCGCAAATGGCCATCGATGCTGGAATCTTAAATGGCACCGAAATCAGCCACCACCCTCTGCCGGGCCCTCAATTTCATCGAGACATTGGTTTTGCCTGGCGCCGTGGACACTCACGACTTCCACTGCTTGAGGAAATGATGGGAGCTCTCGCAACCCCGGATCGCGCCGACGCGCCCTAAAGCGCAATACTCGGAAATCGAGCCGATCGCGTACCCGCCACCGGCCGATTGCTCTCAGCGTGATAGGTATACACCAAAGAGAGTTTGGTCTCGTCAGTCTCGTTACGTCCCGCCGCATGAAAGAGCCTGCTGTGAAAAAACAACACATCGCCAGCTCGAAGTGGAACGGCGACCGATGCCGCAATCATCTGACGATTGACCGGCGCATCAGTCCGAAGAAACAGTGCCGAGTCAAAGCACTCCGGCGAGATCGTCATTCGATGACTCCCGGGGATGACGCAGAGACAGCCGTTTTGCTCGTCCTCGTCGGTTAGGGCCAGCCAAACGCTAACCAGGTTCTCCTGATCAAAAGACCAGTAGCGATTATCCTGATGCCACAGGGTCGCTGATGAAAACCCCGGCTGCTTGGTCATCACGCAATTGTGGTGGCACTGAGACAAGCGAACCTCATCACACTCGAGCAGTGCTTGTAATCGTGTCTTGACCCCATCGCTCGTTGCCCACTGCCTGAAGGCTTGATCGCGGCTGTAAGCCTGCAGCAACCGTCTTGCTGTGTTTGCACCCGGTGCATCGTGGCCTTTGGGAGCTCCCGGGTATTGCACATCCACCTCAAATTCGATGGGCGCAAGATCTTCCGCTAAATGCCCATTCGCAACCCTTTGGAGCGCCTCAAGCACCCCCAGGGGTGCGAGCCTCGGCGCAACGACAAAGCCTTGCTCGCGGAATTCTTCTAAAAAGCCCTGGGATTCCAA
>CAJYBS010000206.1 GCA_913064795.1 uncultured Gammaproteobacteria bacterium | reverse complement strand
GGCTCAAGTCGGCAATGGCTTGAGCAATACGAAAAGTGGCTGAGTCGTTTATTTTTTGGCTGGATGGGCTTTGCCGCAGTTTTGATGCTGCTGTCTTGAAGCATCGAGCGATGGATTGAAGGTGGGTCACGCACGATGTTTAAGAGGCTGGGGCACTCTGGTCTTTTTTGGTGTCTGCTTTAATTTATCAGTCGCTGTCGGCGGTGAGCGTATCGCAACCTTGTCACCGCATCTCACTGAAATGGTCTTCGATCTGGGTCGCGGCCAGCAATTGGTTGGCGTCTCTCGTTTTAGTGATCATCCGCCTGCAGCGCTGGAGCTTCCCATCATCGGAGATGCGCTTCAGATCAACCTAGAACTAATCATTGAACTCAATCCTGATCAGATCTTGACGTGGCAAGGAGGTTCACCACGTTCTGTGACTAAATTAGAGGAGATGGGTTATTCGGTGTTTAAGCATGATCTCCAGGGACTTGAGTCGATTGGGGCGGGCTATCGAGCCTTGGGCGGTTTAATCGGGGCCGAACCAGAAGGCGATCGTATTTCACAAGAAATGGAAGCGGGTATTGCGGGTTTGCGATCTCGCTTTGGGGCTCTGCCAGCTAAGCGGGTGTTTCTGCAGATCGCCAGTGATCAGCTTTTTACCGTCAATGGCGAGCATTACATGGGACAGGCCGTTGAAATCTGTGGTGCTGAGAATATTTTTAAGGCGATGGCGGTCGAAGTGGCGGTGGTATCCCTTGAAAGTGTTATTCAAGGCGCGCCCGATGTGGTGGTCATTGTATCGGAGAATTTTGAGGGCTCGACATGGCGGGAGCGATGGGAGGATTATGTTCCAAGTACCCCAGTGCGTGGCCTGAATGCCGATCTGCTCAGTCGACCCGCTCGTCGCATCCTAAAGGGCATTGAGCAGCTTTGTGAGGTCATTCATTTGGATGGCGTCTAACGCAGGCGTATAATGATCGTCTTCGCGCATTGATATTTGATGCGTGGTGTTTTCTCTAGTCGGATGATGGGGCCTGCGCAGATGATTGAGTCTAAAAACGTTGATCCAGATCCTGATGAAACCCAGGAATGGCTCGACGCTTTGTCCTCAGTGCTTCAAACCCAGGGCGTTGAGCGTGTCCAGTATTTACTTCAAAAACTGTCAGTAAAGCTGACGGAACAAGGCTCACAGTTGCCTTACGCCATCACGACGCCCTACCGAAACACGATCCCCAGCAACAAAGAAGCGCGAATGCCAGGCGACCTATTTGTCGAGCGCAATATTCGCAGTTTGATTCGTTGGAATGCGATGGCGATGGTGATGCGTGCCAACATCAAAGATGGCACCCTGGGGGGGCACATTTCGACCTTTCAGTCGTCAGCAACCCTGTATGACGTTGGATTTAACTATTTCTTCAGGGCCAACCAACCCGGATCACCTGGTGATTTGCTCTACATTCAGGGCCATAGCGCACCCGGGATTTACGCCCGGTCTTTTTTAGAGGGAGATTTGGACGAGGATCAGTTGGATCGTTTTCGGCAGGAAGTCGATGGTAACGGTCTATCGTCCTATCCTCATCCTTGGTTGATGCCGGATTATTGGCAGTTCCCAACCGTATCGATGGGGCTGGGTCCGCTTCAAGCGATTTACCAAGCCTACATCATGAAGTATTTGATGAATCGAGGGCTAGCCGATGAAAATGATCGTAAGGTCTGGTGTTTTATCGGCGACGGAGAGATGGATGAGCCGGAATCTCTGGGTGCGATCTCGATGGCGGGCCGCGAGGGCTTAGACAATCTCATATTTGTAGTGAATTGTAATTTGCAGCGCCTTGACGGACCGGTTCGAGGCAACGGCAAGATTATTCAGGAGCTCGAGGGCGCGTTCCGAGGCGCTGGGTGGAATGTCATCAAAGTGGTTTGGGGCCGCCAATGGGATGCGCTTTTTGAAAAAGACCAGCAGGGCCTGCTTCAACAACGAATGGATGAAGCTGTCGATGGGGATTACCAAAACTATAAAAGCCATGGCGGGGCCTATGTCCGCGAACATTTTTTTGGCGCGCATCCTGATCTTGCAAAATTAGTTGAAGATTTGAGCGACGAGCAAATCTCGCGACTCAATCGCGGCGGGCACGACCCCTATAAAGTCTATGCAGCTTATGCCGAAGCGGTTGCGCACACAGGCCAACCAACGGTCATTCTCGCTAAGACTGTCAAAGGCTATGGATTAGGTCTCGCGGGAGAAGCTCAAAACTATACCCATTCGGTGAAAAAATTAGATACCCAGGCATTGCGGGAATTTCGAGATCGGTTTGATATCCCGATCAGCGATGATGACCTTGATTCCATCCCTTACTATCGTCCACCGGAAGACTCGATGGAGTTGCGGTATCTTCGTGAATGTCGTCAAAAATTAGGGGGCAAAATTCCCTCGCGATTGAGTGATTTTGAGTCTTTGGTCATCCCCCAACTGGACGCATTTCAATCGATACTGGGCGGGTCCGGAGAGCGCGAAATTTCGACCACTATG
Source organism: uncultured Gammaproteobacteria bacterium (assembly GCA_913064795.1). Taxonomy (GTDB): domain Bacteria; phylum Pseudomonadota; class Gammaproteobacteria; order Pseudomonadales; family Azotimanducaceae; genus UBA9926. The sequence goes on along the minus strand of CAJYBS010000206.1, from coordinate 2,296 downwards.
GCATTTGTTCGATTACTGTCGATTCTGGTCAAGGACCAGTCCATTGGATCGCGTATCGTGCCTATCGTTCCTGATGAGGCTCGCACATTCGGCATGGAGGGTATGTTTCGGCAGCTCGGTATTTACTCCAGTGTGGGTCAACTTTATGAGCCCGTCGATACGGGGCAGATGATGTCTTACCGGGAAGATATCCACGGCCAGGTGATGGAAGAGGGCATTAACGAAGGCGGTGCCTTTGCCGCTTGGTTGGCTGCTGCCACTTCCTATGCCAATCATGCAGAAACCTTGGTGCCTTTTTATATTTACTATTCGATGTTCGGTTTTCAGCGTATCGGCGATCTTTGTTGGGCGGCAGGTGATCTTCGCGCGCGGGGGTTCCTGTTAGGAGGGACCTCAGGGCGAACGACGCTTAACGGGGAAGGTCTACAACATCAGGATGGCCACAGTCACATTCTAGCAGGGACGATTCCCAATTGTGTGGCCTATGACCCGACCTATGCCTATGAATTGGCGGTGATTATTCAGCATGGGTTGCAGCAGATGTTTGTCGAGAAGCGCGCCCAGTACTTCTACATTACTGTGACCAATGAAAATTATGTCCAGCCGCCGATGCCTGAGGGCTGCGAGGCGGATATCTGCCGCGGTATGTATTTGCTCCGAAGTGCGCCTGACGCACCTAAGCGAACGAAAAAGCGCGTTCGGTTACTGGGTTCAGGCGCGATTCTACGCGAGGTGATCGCGGCTGCGGACATTTTGGAGCGGGAGTTCAAGGTTTTCTCGGAAGTCTTCAGCGTGACGAGTTTTAACGAACTCAAGCGAGATGGAGATTCGGTACAACGCTGGAATCGTCTTAATCCCGATCAGTCTCCTCGGATTTCCCATGTCGAGCAGTGTTTGGGCGATGGGGCCGGGCCAGTCATTGCGGCGACAGATTACATTAAACTGTATGCAGATCAGATTCGGAGTCAGGTCCGATCCTCTTATCACGTGCTGGGTACTGACGGATTTGGTCGCAGTGATACCCGTGAGAAATTACGGCGTCATTTCGAAGTTGACCGGTACGCGGTTGCTTATAGTGCGCTGCAAGCATTGGCGGAAGAAAACATCGTGGATTTGAAGGTTGTCCTAGAGGCGCGTTCGCGTTGGCAATTGGATCCTCATAGCCCTGATCCGGTAAATTTATAATGGTCGAGAAAGTCATCACCGTACCCGACGTCGGAGAGGCAGAGGGTATCGAGTTGGTCGAAGTCCTAGTGACCCCCGGCGATGCCGTGACGCGGAATCAATCTCTGGTGGTCCTTGAGTCAGACAAGGCGAGCGTCGAACTCCCTGCAGCGTTTGACGGTGTGGTCCTTGAGATTTTGATGCAGCCTGGGTCCCTGGTCAAAGAAGGTGATGCGCTGATGCGCATAGAAAAAGCATCGTCAGATTCACGTGATAGTGAATCTGAGGCTGGGGATGCAGATCTTGAAAGCAATGGTGAGATTAATGTCGGGATTAATGTCGGGATAAGCGACAGGATTGATCCAGCAGAAGCACTCAAAGAATCTGGATCCGACTCTGCAGCTTCGGTTGTGCGGGTAGATGCAGGCCAAGAAAACGCAGATCAGACCGCTCAAACGATGCAGAAACTTGAAGTTAAAATTCCGGACCTTGGTCAGGTCGAGGATGCAGAAGTGATTGAAATTGCCTGCGCCCTTGGTGATGCAGTCGCCGTGAATCAGGTTTTGCTCCTGCTTGAATCGGATAAAGCCAGCCTCGAGATGACCGCTGAAGCGGACGGAACAGTCGCCGAAATTCATCTTAAGGTGGGTGACCAAGTCTCAGGCGGCGAAATTGCGATGATTTTGGACACCGCGTCTGGGTCCGATGTTGTCAGAGGTGATGACCTTCAGGGTGATGCTGCTACAGACAATGCCGCCACAGACAATGCCGCCAAGGACAACTCGACTAAAGCGCATACGCCTCGGGATGCTTTTGAGGGTCGTTCAGAAAAGGAGGCGTCACGCTCTGAGGTAGTTGTTCCCACGGCTGGGAATTTCCCCGCGACCGATCAGTCTGGGGTGGTCCAGGTCAGTGCTTCCGCCTCAGGAGTATCTGTAGGGGGGAACTTTGCTCCCCGGGATGATAGGGGGCTTCAGCATGCGGGTCCAGCCGTACGTAAGCTCGCTCGGGAGTTTGGTGTTGAGTTGGCGCAGGTACAAGGGACCGGCCCCAATGCCAGAATATTGAAAGAGGATCTCCATCAGTTCGTCAAAAATCGGCTGGCTCATTCGCGTCCCTCGTGCACTCAGAT
>CAJYBS010000205.1 GCA_913064795.1 uncultured Gammaproteobacteria bacterium | reverse complement strand
GATACCAACAACTCAAGCTGACCACCGCGGGAACGAGCCACAAGGTTCGACCCAATTTTAACGTTGTAGCAACTTGCGCGGCCTCATCGCCGTAAATTTGTGCGGTAGCGACCACAGATGCCGTGTCGTGGATTGCGAGGGCTGCCCAAAGTCCAAATTGGGTTTGGTTGAGATCAAGGGCTTGGCCAATGGTAGGGAAAGAAAGCAGTGCGAAGGCATTGAGCAAGAAAATAATGCCCAGCACAGCCCCGGTTTGAGCGGGCTTAGCACCGATAATCGGAGCCAATGTGACGACTGCAGTACCCCCGCAGATTGCTGTGCCCCCGGTAATCAATTGCCCCTCAGTCGGTGCCATGCGAAGCAGTCGCGCGCCCAAGAGGCCCAGAATAATCACAACGCCGATGTAGAGTGTCACGACCCATGCAAATTGAGTGGTCAGGGTCCAAAGTTGGCTGGCTTGGATGCCGAATCCCAGCAAAACGATGCCGCCTTGGAGTGCATAGCGGCTCACTGTGCTGATGTGATTAAGATCAACCTGTTTTTTCCATAATGCGATGACAAGACCTGCTGCAAAAGCGACCGCAGGGTTGCTAATCCAAAGGACAGCGAGGACGACAATCGCCAGAAAACCGAGAAGTAGAGAACGTGGCATCATCGGGCAAAAGTCGCTAGGTTTAACCGCATTATTCCTGATTAGCCGGAGAAAAAATACGGTTAGTGGGTATGAGGTCGTAATGGCTGCTCAGTCTCAGCAAAGTGGGCAGCAGAAACAAACTTAAGATGAGCAGCCAGATGATCGCGATGGTTAGGATGAGTCCGATCGAGGCGGCGCCTTGGTGTGGACTTAACACCAGTGATAAAAAAGTACCCAAGGTTGTTAATCCGCTGATCAAAATGGCTCGGCGGGTGGCAGGCTCAAACGCCTTGGCGCCTGTTGAGACAAAGCGATGGGTGATATGAATGCCAGAATCAACACCTAACCCAATGATTAAAGGCACTACCAAGATGTTGGCCATGTTAAGTGGCAGATCAAAGAGTGTACACATCGCAAAGGTGAGAATGAGGGTGAATGCGATCGGGATCAGTACCAGAACTGCGGTGAGCAGGTGCCGAAAGTAGATCAGTAAGCAAATCATAACCCCCACAAGGGTATACAGCGTTGCCACTTGGAATGCCTCGACCACCACATCGCCAATACCCCACTCAACCGCACTGCGACCCGCGATATCTGGGGTGATTGTTTGGATTGAATGAATAAAACGATCGGTTGCTTGCTTTGAGTCCAGGGCTTCAGCGGGCTGAATCGTGACAAGGTGGGCGTTTGTTGAACTAATGAGCCGCTCCCGGAAGTGGGTCGGAATCTCCTCAATCGTAAAAGGTCTAGCGTCGAGTAAGGCTTGGAGCTCGTTCAGGGAATCAGCCATTTGAACACCCAACCCTGAGTTATAGTGTGCTAGGGCGTCTTGGTTTTGCTCAAAATATTGTGCGGTTTGTTGGATCTGGGCGGCCCGAGCCTGCTGTTTAGACGTCATCCCGGGCTGACTTTCCATCAGATATTCGAGCGCCAGGTTCAATGGAATAGATTCATCCTCTATGACCTCGGAGTCCCAGAGCTCTTGATAGAGCCTTGCGACGGGTTCGATCATGGCTGCTTTTTCCCGCTGCGCAGTAGGAATGAGATCTTCTGGAATCCGAACGTCGCCAACCGGCGTCAGGGGAGTCAGTAGCGCCTTGAGCCGTCTCGCTTCTGCCGCGTTATCGGCGAGTACCGAAACGCTGTAATCAGTTTGTTGCGAGTCCCGCTGTAATCGAGTCAGCGCGGTCATCGCTTTAGAATCTGGGTCTCGCATGCTGAGGACGCTGTAATCGAACTTGAGTTGGCTCGCAAAGTAAACGGCCAGAGGAAGAATGACGATCCGGAGCCCGGTTGCAGCGCTTTGGAACCCATAGGGAAGTTTTCTGTTTAACGAGAATTGAGGGAGTGCATTCGATCGGGCGGGCCAGCGATGTAAAATTGTTGGAATCATGAAGAGTGTGAGGATGAGCGCAAAGACCATACCCCCTGCCGAGATGAGTCCGAGTTCTCCCATCCCCGTGTAGGCAGTAGGAACAAATGACAAAAAAGCAATTGCCGAGGTAAACGTACATAAAATTAGAGCAGGCGCCATATCCTCAACGGCCGCTTGTAGCGAATCCGCGGTGATCGCTCCTTGTGCTTTGAGTCTTAGCGCAAAATGGACAGCGAAATCGACACCCAAGCCAAAAAACATCACAACAAAAAGCATTGAGAGTGTGTTGAAACTGCCAACAGCGAGTGTTGCAAATCCCAAGGTCAGACCGATGCCGGTTGCCAGGAGGGCAAAAATACTCATGATGACCCGAAAATCTCCAATCCCGAAAGTGAGGATCAATCCAAGCAAGAGTATCGAGACGAGGCCAGCAATTTCTATTCCGCTGAGGGCGGCGCCGATTTCTTCGTGGGCAAGGACAACTTCCCCGGTGAGCTCTACTTTGACAGTGCTCGGTATTGCGGTGTTTTCCAAAATTGATTCAAGGGTCTCAACGATTTGAGCGTTCGGTAAAGCCTCTTGCAGGTCTTGTTTGCCGTTGACCAATATCAGTTCAAAGAAATGAGCTTGATCTGGATCGACTAAAGGGTAGAAAGCCTGCCCTTTAGCTTCCCCAGTCGTGAGTCCCTCAGCAAGCCTCTCGACGGAGACGGGCAGGGGCAGACCGCTCCGGCTTGTCATCGTGTCGGCGATAATCAGCAATGCGTTGGCCAGATCCATTTGTTCGGTCATTCGAACAAGCGCGCCGAAATTATATTCTGTGCCCTCGAGCCAAAGCGCTAATTCATCTCTGGTCAGGAAGAACAGCCTGTTGTTTTGGACAAACGGGTCAACGCCGGGGGCAAAAACGCGTTCAAAAGCTTGGCTGTCATTCAGCGCACGGATGATGGCGCGTGTACTAGCCTGGGTAATCGCGTGATCATCTCCGCGAACCACCAGGATCGCTGTCTGCAAATGCATTGGAAATGACTGCTTATAGCGCTCGTTGGCCTGATACCAAGTCTTGTCCTCGCCGGGCTCAATGAGCTGGCCTAAGTCAGAATTCAATCTGCCCTCGACAAGGAAAAGCCCAAGACCAAACAGGCTCAGCAGAATGAGGCAACTGATAATTTTGAGGGGTTGGTTGATGATCAGCGCAGTCCATCGGTAGTAGAGGCTTGTGGCTTTAGACATTGTTAGGAGTCGCCGATCTGCGGGTTTTTGGGACTTGATCACTTAAGACCCTGTTGTAGATTTCAGCCAGTTGCTCGATGGATCGATCGTGATGCCGGGTGCGGGCGAAGGATCGATTCTGTGCTCCGATGTGTTCTCGGAGTGTTGGGTTTGAAAGCAGTCCATCAATGCGGCGGGCCACTGTCTCTGGGGTGGACTCTGAGAATTCAGCATCCGTATTTTGGACAAGTTCTGCCAACGCACTGGTTTTTGAGCGATTCAACAACGTCGGACAACCCGCCGCCATTGCCTCGAGGGCACTCATGCCTTCGAGTTCAATTTGGCTGCACTGTACGAATAAATCAGTGCTTCCGTAGAGCTGCATGAGTGTTTTGTCGTCAACGCGGCCAATATCTGCGGAAACCCCTTCTTTTTTCGCTAGCGTGCGAAGCGCTGCCGTCAAAGGCCCGGTGCCGGCCAAAGTGAGATGAATTTTATCTTTGTACTGTGATTGTCCAATGGCCTTAATCAGCAGATCCTGCTGCTTTTCACGGGCCATTCTACCGACGCTCAAAATTGAAAAACGATGATCGCAAGAGGGGGCCCTTTCAATGTCAAAGAATGCTTGGGTCACACCGTTTGATAAAACTTCGACCGGCCGGTCGAGCCCGCGTTCGACTAAGAGTCCTTTGGCGAACTCAGAGGGTGCGATGACCAAGTCAGAGGCTTGGTAGAAGACCTTAATAAAGAGTCGGTACAGCCATTCTGAGAGCATGCCCTCGGGGAGATTTAAATTTCTAAGGATGTTCTCTGGCTGGACGTGAAAGGAGCTCACAATAGGAATGCCCAGTCGTCGAGCGATCCCTATGGTTCGATAAGCCAGTAAAAATGGATACTGAATATGTAACAGGTCGCAACGATTGAGGTTGGTTATAATTTTTTCTCGGTGCGGGCGCGCGATGGGGGCCTGCATTTTGTCGATGATGCGATTGACCCCGGGGACCGAAATTTTCTTGAAGTTGACATTGTCGGAATCGCCGTCGTCTGGGGTGATGCCGAAGGTTTTGAATATCGTGAAATTAAATTGGGCCCTAAGCGCTGAGACAAATCGCCGGGTAGAAACCACCGTGCCATTAAAGGGGTAGTCCCACGGATCGATAATCAGCGCGATTCTTGGGCGATGATGTGTGGGCGGTATTGAGGGGGTTGCCAAGGAAGTCTCCAGCCGATCGTTAAACGATGCGCTTAGCGTCAATGGCATTTGAGAACCGCGCAACCTTGAAGCGAATCTGAACTGCGGAAATCAAAGCGGTGACCGGGCTTGGAGCGCAGTCACCCAGGAAGTCTGAGTTAAAGGGTGTTGTGCTTTTTTTGCGTCGTATCATCCCGAACTTCCCTGCAGTGAGCCCCAACGGCGCTGATCGATAGAGATCATAATCAAGATCAGTAGGGTTTGGCCAGATCGCAGAAATGACTCAGAAAACAAGAAAGCTGGGTTAAGCCCTCTGAGAGGCTATCCAGAAATAGGGAACATCGTAATAAAGACGCAGACCGGTCTCGGGTGTCTGGCCTATGCCAGACCTCCCCTTGG
>CAJYBS010000204.1 GCA_913064795.1 uncultured Gammaproteobacteria bacterium | reverse complement strand
CGTAGGCGCGTTTAGTCCGCCGGAGCAACGCGGAGGTGCCCACAGGGTTCAATCGCCAGAGTTAATGGCGATTGAAGACCATCTGGCTGGTCCTACCAAACATAAAAAAGCGAGGGTGCCCGCAGGGCTGAATTGTCGGAGGCAAAAGCAAAGTCGATTGAAGACCATCTCGCTGGTTCTAACGAAAACCAAAATACCGCCTGTGGATGGTTTTTTGGTTTTAAAGGGGTAGGTTTAGATGATAACCGCCGGTAAATAACTGCGATCAAAGAAGGGTTTGCGCCATCGAGTTCGTTCGTCGACACAATCAACTAATTTCATCTTTTGACTTCATAAAAGTGGATCGTTACGGACGCTACGACTCCTTAAATACCTTTTTAAACCCAGCGCTTGACCTATGGAGGTGTTGGCTTTGACGGCGCGCGCGAATTTCGCCCATGGGTAATTAAAAATTCATTAATTTGATAAAAAGCTGACTTGTTCGTGCGTTGTAATGCTCTCGGGATATGGTTCCGTATCTCGACTTCTAAAATTGGGGATAGAGAAAACCAACGTCATCGGAGAGTATATGAACACACGTATAACAGGGAGCGTCCTAGCACTAGCAGTGGTAGCAGCATCAAACGGTTTAGCTCAGGAACGCGACGAGAAAATCGAGGAAGTTATTGTAGTTTCGCAAGCCACAACATTCGCGAATACTGTGGTTTCTGACAGCATGAAACTACAGAATTCAGCCATAACGAGTGTTAACGACTTAATCGATAATCTGCCCGGCGTGTCGGTGCAAGAGGGCGATGCCTTTGGGTTTGATGACTGGTCGACAGCGATTGCTGTGCGAGGCTTTCAAACCAACCTCGCTGAGCAACAAGTTGGCAGTACGATCGACGGCTTGCCAAATGGAAACTCAAATTACGGCGGCGGCTCCAAAGCCAACCGTTATATTGATACTGCAAACCTCGAAAACATCGAAGTGTCTCAGGGTACAGCGGACATTGCTTCCCGATCACTTGAATCACTTGGTGGCACATTAAACTACGTTACGCAGAACCCCGAGGACAAACAACGTACGCGCTTTCAATACGTAAGCGGACAGTTCGACTCCGAGCGGATGTATGCCCGTTACGACTCTGGCATCGTTGGCGAATCTACGCGGCTCTTCGTCTCGTTTTCGCACCAAGAAGCCACAGACTGGATGGAAGGTTCCGCTCAGAACACGAGAGATCACGCTGCGTTTAAAATTGTCACTGGCGATGACGATATGATGTTTACAGGATATGTATCATATGACGATATTCATGAAGACAATTATCAGCGCGTCTATTCAAAGGCTGATTTTGTGGAATACCCCCAATGGGACCAGTTGATAGGCGATTGGACTGATGTTCCTTATGTAAATCAGGCCTACCGACGTGGATGGTCCACTAATCGTGAAAATCTATTCTCCTACGGTAAAATGAATTGGAGGGCTTCAAGCGCTATCGACATAGAAGCGGCTGTGTACTACCACCGTAACCAAGGTCGTGGCGACTGGATCCCTCCCTACCTCGTTGACGTCGTTGATGATGGAGCTGGAAACCCGCAGTCAGAATTTTTCGATGCTGCGGTCTCTGGTGGCAGTGCTCTCGGTCGTATCTACTTTGTCGATGGCAATGGTGTAGCGTTGGCGCCGCGTGAAGGTTGTGTTTCATCAATCACGTTTCCTTACGGCGGAGCGGGTGCTGCTTATGACCCAGCATGCTACGACTCAGGTGCGGTTCCCGTTCAATCGTTTAGACACTCTCACTATGGAAAGGATCGATTCGGCTTTACTGCGGACGTCACGTGGAACACATCGGAATCGAATGTCGTTCGTGCGGGATTTTGGCTCGAAGACGGTACTCGAGATGAATATCGCGATTGGCACAAGCTCGTAGATGCTAGATTGGGTATTGAATTTGAGAATCCTGCCTACTGGGTTCAGTATGATCGTGAATACCCACAAGATGTAATGAAGTGGTACATAGAAGATTCATTAACTTTGGGTAACTTGACCTTAAGCGTAGGTGCTAACCAGTTCTTGGTGGAGGTGTCACGTAATGACCTCTTCGGCGAGAGCACTGACACCACAGTTGACTCTGACTCCGATGTTTTGTTCTCGGGTGGCTTCGTTTACGACACCCAAGTGGCAGGGTTGAGCGTTTTTGGTGGATATGCTGAAAACTTCAAATCTATCTCTGACAACATTCTCGAGCGCGAGTCAGCTGATCTGAGCAATATCGAGCCAGAAACGTCAGAAAACATGGAGCTGGGTCTGCGTTACGAGGGAGATCAGATGTATCTGACCGCAACCTATTTTGACTCTGTTTTTGAGAATCGCATTATCTTCCTCGCGCCTGGTAGCAGTGCTGGTAACGATTACCTAATTGGCACGAATGGTACCTACTTCAATTCGGGTGGTATCGAGTCGTCGGGTTTTGAGCTCTCAGCGACTTTTGATATCACTGAGCAATGGTCGATGTATGGTGCTTACACTTTGCTTGATGCTACTTATAAAGGGACGGGTGATGACGGCGCGGATGCTGCAAACGGCATCTTCTCTGGCAACGACGTGACAGGCATAGCAGACAGCATGTGGGTTTTGAGTGCTGATTTCACGGGTGAGTTGTTTACGGCTGGTCTAAGCGCAAAGAGCACCGGCTCGCGTGCGGTTAATACGGCAAATACCTGGTTTACTGACGAGTACGTACTTGTGGACGCATTTCTGTCAATCGCAGGCGAGGACTTAGCCGAAGACCTCACGGGCTGGCGGATTCATGCTCAGGTGCACAACCTAACAGGAAAAGAATACGAGGGGGTTGTGAGCTCAAATGCGATTTGGCTGGGCGCCCCAAGAACGGCAACAGTCGGCGTTACAATAGACTTCTAAGCTGCAGTTTCACTGCAGTAATTCCAAAGGGAGGCATAGCCTCCCTTTTTTATTTAGCTGAAGGTAACTGTATTTCCGGTTCGTATGATCTGTTTCGATTTGACTGTCTTCACGTCCCATGCGCTTTCAGTGACTGTGCTTACAGCCACATAATCTACTTTTAGGTTCTCTTTCGAAACAGTTACTCTCACGTACCCTTGATACATGTTTGATGTCCAGACGACGTCAGGGGCTTGAGCGATAAGGGCTTGATCAATGCGCAACGCTGTATTTATGTCAAAACCCTGTTCTATGAAATCACCGGGGGAAGTGATTCCAGATGTCCCGATTTCAACACCCATTGCAATATCATCGTTATCCCGGAGTTTATTAGCCCAAAAGCTGTGACTATCGCCAGTCATGACTATAAGATCTTGCACCCCTAATGCACGGCACTGGTCGTAAAAGCGTTGTCGAGCCCACGGGTACCCATCCCAGGTATCGAGATAAAGCGGCAAGTTGTATTTCCCCTTCCAGACTAAATCTGCCGACGTGCCCGGCACTCCACTATCCGCCTTGGGCATTGAAATACCAATTGAGCCTATGTCAGGCGCTGGTGTTTTTGCCATTGGAATCGCGTTACCAATTAGGCGCCAGGCGACACCTGACTCAGCCGACGTCGACAGCGCCTCACCAAGAAACTGCTCCATGTCAGGGGATAGCATAGTGCGGTCCGGCGATCCCAAAATATCCGTTTGAAATCGGAATGCATCCTCATCGGACTTTATAGTATCGATATGATCATCGTAGCTGAGTTGCTCACTTCTGCCTGTATGTCGAGATTCAAGTGTGACCAATGTCGCAAGATCACCAAATTGATACGCCCTCCAAAATTGTTTTCTATCCGCACCGATTTGGGGATCTCTCACAGGCATCCACTCGTAGTAGGCCTGTATTGAATTGTTACGTCTGTCTCGCCAGAGCCCTTCCTCTGGAGAATGATGGTTCTGTGCACCTCCGATCCATGGGTTGTTTGCGCTCTCGTGGTCGTCCCAGACAAGTAGTAGCGGCTTAGATGCATGCATGAGTCGAGAGCCGTGATCCGCTTTATACTGCGCGTGTCGCTCTCGATAATCACTAAGTGAGACAATCTCATTAAAGGGCCTGTGTACGCGGTCGATGCGTAGTGCCGTTTCAGCCCCCCAACCGGCTGCGCCATACTCGTAAATGTAGTCTCCCAGGTGCAGTACTACGTCGATGGCATCGTCTTTAGCAATCGCCTCATACGCATTAAAATAGCCAAAAGCAAAGTTGGAGCAAGACGCCATTGCGATGCCCAATTTGTCGAGAGAACCTGTAGGAAGCGTTGCAGTTCTTCCGGTCTCTGAGCTCCAATCGCCCCATTTAAACCGAAAGTAATAATGAGTACCGGGCAATAAGTCGGTAACCAATACCTTCACTGTGAAATCTCGGTGGTGGGTCGTGAGCTGTTGCCCTGAGGCGACGAGCGTTGAAAAATGACTGTCGCGAGAGACTTCCCACAGGACAGATTGATCCAATCCTTCAGCAGTAATACGCGTCCAAATGACAACACTGCTGTCGTCAGGGTCTCCACTGGCAATACCATGTCGGAACGGATTGCTTTGCTGTTTTTTTCTATTGGCGGCTGCGGTAACCGCAGGAAGTACGGCTAACCCCTTAATCACATCGCGACGTCTCATCTCAATACCCTCTTGTGGCCTACATTTGGTTGTAAAATAAGGTCGGAGCTCCATAAAAGCCGCATCATCGAAAGCATGGCAATGAGCCAGAATCGATCTGCTGTTACCAGATATTTAGAACGCTATCAGTTCAACCCAACTTCATGGTTACCGGACATGCTAAAACGATACTGATGTGCCAACAGAAGCGTCCCGAAATACACTACCC
>CAJYBS010000203.1 GCA_913064795.1 uncultured Gammaproteobacteria bacterium | reverse complement strand
AACATGCAATGTGTGCCCGGTCTTTGCGAGATCATCAAAGCAGTTGATGAAGACTGGATTAGAGAAAAAACTTTCACCCTCGATGGCTTGATTGATCCGAGTAAAATCCTGGTGGACAACACGACCTGCGCCCAGGTTCATGTGGCCGACTTCTGAGTTCCCCATCTGACCCGCTGGGAGTCCGACGTCGATGCCTGATCCCGAGATTAAACTGTGCGCTTTCAGCGCATAGGTCTCGTCCAGAAAGGGTGTCGCAGCTTGAGCAATCGCATTGTCGGTCGGGTCAGATCGATGGCCGAAGCCGTCGAGCACGATGAGTGTTGTGGTGGGTACCGTAGACATGTGATTGACTTTCTTAAGGTGAGACGCAGTTTACCGGGATTGACGCCCTGATAAAACTGCGAGGCAGTTAGTGCCGCTCTCGTTCAGGGTGTATAATCGCCGGCGAGCGAATGAAAGAGTGCAAACGTTTTGCAGCAGGTCTTTGAATTTATTGGTAACCATCCGATTTTAGTCGGCGTTTTTATTGCGCTGGTGATTGCCCTGATTGTCACGGAACGAAAAAAAGGTGGTGAATCAATCAATGCTCAAACCTTGGTGCGGTTGGTCAACAAGGCGGATGCAGTCGTTATCGATCTTAGAGATAAAAAAGAGTTTTCCGCGGGACACATCGCGAGTGCCGTTAATCTACCCTATGCAAGCTTTGCCAACAGAACTGGGGAGTTCAATCAGTATAAAGAACGGCCGGTCGTACTGGTCTGTAAAATGGGCCAGCATTCGAGTGCGATTGGCGGCAAGCTGTTAAAAGAGGGCTTTTCTGACGTAAAGCGCCTTTCAGGGGGCATGACGGAGTGGATGGGTTCAAACCTTCCTGTCGTTAAATAGGATAATACTGTGAATGAAGCAATGCCCATTGTGACCCTTTACACCACGCGGTTTTGCCCGTTTTGCGTCCGGGCCAAAATGTTATTGGATTCGAAAAAAGTTGAATACCAAGAAATAGCCGTGGATTACGACGCTGAACAACGCCAAACCATGCAGCGTTTGTCTGGACAGCGTACCGTGCCGCAAATTTGGATAAGAGACCAACACGTCGGCGGTTGTGACGAGCTATATCAATTAGAGCGCGAGGGTGCGCTCGACACCCTGTTAGGAGTGAATCATGAGTGAAACAGAATCAGAAGCACAGGGACCGAAGTTTGCGATCCAGAGAATCTATTTGAAGGATGTTTCTTTCGAATCTCCTGGAGCTCCTGAGATTTTTCGATCAGCGCCAAAACCGTCGGTTAATTTAGACCTCAATGCTCGTCACGTGATGATCGAGGATAAACTTTGGGAAGTCATTTTGTCCTTGACCCTGACGGCTAAGGATGAAGCCGATAAAACGCTCTATTTGGCGGAAGTTCAACAGGCTGGTATTTTCTTAGTTGACGGAATGACTGAGGAAGGGCTTGACCAGATGCTTGCGAGCTTTTGTCCTAGCATTCTCTTTCCCTACGCAAGGGAAAGTGTCGATGCCCTGATCGTCAAGGGGAGTTTCCCCCCTTTAATGTTGGCGCCGGTAAACTTCGATGCTCTCTACGAACAAGCGAAACTGGCAAAAGAACGGGATGCCGCGACGGTCCAGTAGGGGACTCAGCAGAAGTCATTCTGTCGCCAGGCCTCGAAAAGGGTAATCGCGACCGCATTGGAGAGGTTGAGGGAACGACTATGTTCCCGCATCGGCAGGGTTAAACGTGCCTCGAAGGCCTCTGAAAACAGCAGGTCCTCTGGAATGCCACGGGTCTCTGGTCCGAAGATCAAGTAGTCTCCGGCGCAGAATTCAAATTGATCATAGCGATGCTGGGTCTTGGTAGTGAGTGCAATTTTTCGGGCCGATCCTGCGACCTTCAAAAATGCTTTGAAATCTTTGTGCACGCAAACGTCTGCATAGTCTGCGTAGTCCAGTGCCGCGCGCTTCAGCAGCTTCTCAGTTAAAGAGAATCCAAGAGGCTCAATCAGATGTAGGGCTGCACCACTGTTGTTGCAGAGTCGCATGATGTTGCCGGTGTTCGGCGGAATCTCAGGTTCGTACAGGACGATGTTAAACATTCGTTGCCTTGGTTTGTGCCGCTACGACTCTTCACTGTCGCCGCTGTCCATATTGAGTTCGTGCATCTTTCGAGTCAGTGTATTGCGGCCCCAGCCGAGGAGGATAGAAGCATCTCGCTTTCGGCCGGCGGTGTGTGCAAGGGTCGATTCAATCATAATTCGCTCGAAAGTTGGAAGCGCCTCGCCGAGAAGTCCTTTCTCATCCAGAGGAGCGCCGCCAAGGCGGGTCTCTGCCCACTGCCTGAGATGCTGATCCCAATGCTCGTTGTCGGCTGCGGCGGGTTCGGATTCCGGAAGCTTCAGTTCCGGCGGTAAGTCTGCGAGATGGACGTCCCTACCGGTTGCCATGACCGTGATCCAGCGACAGAAATTTTCAAGTTGTCTGACGTTCCCTGGCCACGGCAGCGCGCAGAGGTAGGCGAGGGTGTCAGGAAGAAAGACCTTCGCCTCTTCATCGAGTTCGAGGGCTGCGGACTTTAAAAAGTGTTCTAGCAAAAGCGGGATGTCCTCGCGGCGGTCAGCAAGATTGGGCAGATGAACGCGTATCACGTTGAGACGATGAAAAAGGTCCTCGCGAAAACGGTTCTGTGTCACTAGGGTTTCAAGGTCCTGATGGGTGGCGGCGATAATTCGGACGTTGGCATCGCGGGACTCGTGCCCCCCGACTCGGTAGAACCGTCCATCTGATAGCACGCGCAGTAACCGGGTTTGGGTCTCTGCTGGCATATCTCCGATTTCGTCGAGAAAGAGCGTGCCTTCGTTGGCTTGTTCAAAACGGCCAATCCGCACTTGATTGGCCCCGGTAAAAGCCCCCTTTTCGTGACCAAAAAGTTCAGATTCGATTAGGTCTTGGGGGATCGCGGCCATGTTCAAAGCGACGAAGGGGCCATCACGCCTCGGACTATGACGATGCAGCGCATGGGCAACCAACTCTTTGCCCGTTCCCGACTGGCCGTTAATCAGTACCGTAACGTGGGAGCGTGAAAGTCGACCAATGGCTCGGAAAACCTCCTGCATCGCCGGTGCTTTACCGATGATCTCTGCGGTTGGATCGGCCTCCTGGGTTAACTTTTCTGTTGTTGGCTGTGGCACATTGGCCAGCGCCCTGTGAACCACCGAAACGGCTTCACCAACCTCAAAGGGTTTGGGAATGTATTCGAAGGCGCCCCCCTGTATAGAGGATACGGCGCTATCGAGATCCGAGTGCGCGGTCATAATGATAACGGGTAAGTCGGGATGGCTTAGCCTGATCTCAGCAAGGAGCGCAAGCCCATCCATACCATGCATTCGAATATCACTGATAATGACGTCCGGGGTCTCTCGACCAAAGTTTTCAAGTAGATCTTCAGCTGACTCGAAACAGGTCACCCGCATTCCTTCTTTAGACAGGGCTTTGTCTAGAACCCAGCGGATGGATTTCTCGTCGTCTGCGACCCATATGCTTGGGTGAGTGATCATTTTGGTTTGACCTCGAGCGGAATAATGAGTGTGAAACGTGTTCTGCCTTGGTCGGAATGAAATTCGAGCATGCCCTTGTGACGATGGACTATGGCGTGAGCAAAGCTGAGGCCAAGACCGGTGCCGTCAGGGCGACCTGTGATCATTGGCAGGAACAGATTTTCTTTTATCTCTGGAGGAATGCCAGGCCCGTTATCGATGATATCGATCTTAAGAACATTGCGATGTCGCACTGAGGCGATCGTAAATTGACGCTCTGTCCGAGTCACGATCTTGATCGTGGGATGCGAGGTGCGCTCCAGACTTTGCATCGCATTTCGAACGATGTTGAGCACTGCCTGAAAAATCAAATCTGGGTCCATGAGAATATCAGGAATCGACGGATCATAATCTCGGCAGATCGAGAGATCGAAGGCGCATTCAAGTTCAATCAGCTTCCGGGCGCGCTCCAGAATTTCGTGAATATTAAAAGGGGTAAATTCGGAAGGACGATTGGGCCCGAGTAATCGGTCAACGAGGCCTTTGAGTCGGTCTGTTTCCTCGATAATGATCGATGTGTATTCTTTAAGCTCCTCTGACTCGAGCTCCTCGTGGAGCAACTGCGCGGAGCCTCTAATCCCTCCTAGTGGGTTTTTGATCTCATGGGCGAGCCCTCGAACCATTTGTTGGGTGGCTCCTTGATGCTCGCGATGGATGTTGTCTTGATCGATCCGCAGATAGCGATCGAGGACGATCACTTCGATCAGAAGTCGGGATTTGGATTCATTAGTGATCGGTGAGATTGTGAGATCAACGGTAATCAATGAACCGCCGATCAGTTCGATTTTCGCTTTGCGCTGGGTGAACAATTGGTCGGTGGCAAGGGCTTCTTTTAAAAGCGGTTCCATTTTTAGCCAACCCGGGACCAAGGCTGTTAAAGGATTGTTCAGCGCTCTTTTTTCAGACAGCTCGAAAAGGCTTTCTGCGGATTGATTGAGCCGTACTAAATTAAGCTCGTTGTCCAGCATAAGGACAGCGGTCGTTAGATTATCAATGACGGTTTGATCCATAGTCAGAGTTTGCTTGGTCCTAGGACTGTATAGGGTCTGGTTCATGGCAGGATAACAGCAAGATCCGCACCAAAATCCCATCAGGCTCAGCAACGGAAATTAGGGGTCTGCCAGCGAGTGTTGCATCATAGCGCACCAAAACAGTGCAGACTAGCGGGGTATATACCGTCTCACGTCCAACGTTAAGGACTTGGATCGCTGTACCGGCGTGCGGCTGTCTTTATCAATCACTATCAGGTAAAAGCTTTGTAGACCT
>CAJYBS010000202.1 GCA_913064795.1 uncultured Gammaproteobacteria bacterium | reverse complement strand
GCACGCCCTGAAACCGATTGCTACATGCATCAGACGGCAATGCACAGGATGATCCGCGGTTGATCATCCAACAGGTTGTCATTGTTAAACCCACTCCTATAAATCCAACTTCTATAAGCCCAACTTCGAAATTAAGTGAAATTGTGATTTTAAGTCGAGCTTTGAAGAACAATGACTATTTTTTGCCGCCAGACGGATCAATGCAAAACGATCTTCCGGCGCGTCCGATTTAGAGCTTGCCGATGACGAGCATCACAAGGTATCCCGCAGTCACGACAATGGGAATCACGGTGCCCAAGGTGCCGATTAGCCGGCCTGCGGTAACGCCAGAGTTTGCCATCAGCGCGAGCGCGTGGGCGAGTCGAGCCGCCACAACCACGGCGCCTAAGATCGCGACCCAGAGTCCGCTGCCAATTATCAGCTCAAGCAGCAATAGACCAACGAGAAAGGTCGGGACATTCTCTATGAAATTCCCATGGGCTCGAATTTTTCGCTCGAGGGCGTCGCTGTCTCCATGACCGATGAAAATCCCGAGATCACCGCGTGTCTTGATGACGGAAAACATCAACGCGACTTGTATCAGCATTAAGCACGCTGCGCTGAGTGCTGTGTAAAGCGGCAAGTGTGAGATGGTAGATTCCATAATGCGTCTCGTTCTGTAGAGGGTGTCTTTCGAGGCTAACAGGTCAAGCGATGGGAGTGAAGGTCATGGTTGACAAGGCCTTTGGAATTAAAAGCATTTAACTTCACAATTTTACTTCTAAAAAGTAGGTCGAGATCCCGGGGGCACGCAGTGGTTTTATGTGTCGTGGGTTAAGTGCTCGCCTTCGAGCATCAGGGGTTATAATCTGATCTAAGAACTTTGACGATTTGCCCGACTGAGTGACGGAGAGAGTGATTGATTCATCATCAGGGGCACGCTCACCGGTTCACGATGTCTACAATTTTCACGCCCCGGGGGAGTTTGAATTATGTTGGAGCCCACAGAAAATCCTAATTCAGCTTGGATGGTTGATCCACCTAGGGTTTTGCGATTCCTCATGGCGAGAATAATGGGCCGGGTCGCCAACACGCGGCAGATACAACGCAAACGGGAGGTTTTTGAACGGCGGCGGCGCGCTGGGCAGCAGGCTCACGAGATTGAATATTTCCATCAGTTGGATGATCCCTACTCGCACTTGATGGCCCAGGTTATAGCCAGGTTCAGCGAGCAATACGATGTTCAAATTGTCCCGCATCTCATTCGGGCGACGGGTGGTAAAAATCAGCCAGAGGCAAAAAAATTAGCCCATTGGGCACGCCGAGATGCGGAGCTGATTGCGCCGCATTACGGGCTGACATTCCCGTCAAGTGCTGGCGTTGTTCCCAATCCGGCTGAGGTAAAATCAGCTGCTCAGGCCCTGTCTGGATTGAATGCGAAGGACTTCATTACAGCAGTGCAGGGTATCAGTGATGATCTATGGGCTGGGCTTCCCATTGAGCATACTGAACCGATTGAGGCGGTCGAACAGGCACTGGAGAGTGGCTCAAACCGATTGAAGACCTTGGGTCATTATTCCGGGGCAACACTCTATTACGGCGGAGAGTGGTATTGGGGGGTGGATCGGCTGTTTCATCTGGAGCAAAGACTTCGAGATTTGGGAGCTTGTCACGCCCCCGAGATGCCTTATTTAGTGCCCCGGCCTTCCTTGAACGTTGAGGGCATTGATGCCTCTGGTTTGGCGTTGCACTTTTTTCCCTCGCTGAACAGTCCTTATACCGCGATCATTTTTGATCGCACCGTTAAACTCGCCAAAGCCTGCAATATTGCCTTTCACCATAAACCTGTTTTGCCGATGATTATGCGCGGAGTCGCAGCGACCAAAGCGAAGGGTAGTTACATATTTTTTGATACCAAGCGCGAGGCGGACGTTGCGGGCGTGCCTTTTGGAAATCACGTGACGCCAATCGGATCCCCGACCCGCAGGGCCTATTCTTTGATGCCCTGGGCAAAGTCTTTAGACAAAGACGTGGATCTTTTGAGTCACTTGTTGAGGTTGGCGTTTGCCGAGGGTAAGGCGCTGCATCAAGACAAAAATCTGAGGCTGGCTGTCGAGGCGGCAGGCCTTGATTGGACAGAGGCACTCAAGCACATCGGCAGCGATGATTGGAAGTCGATGGTTGAGGGATACCAAGACGAAATGGTCGAGGGTATGGGGTTATGGGGCGTTCCTTCCTATCGATTGTCGGGTCCCGACGGAGAGCCTGATCTTGAGGTCTGGGGACAGGACCGGCTGTGGCTGGTTGCGGCAGAAATTCGTCGCAGAGCGCAGGGGTCGAGTGCGATACAGGATTGATGGGCTGTCGGTCATGCGATGTCTCCACTGGCCGCGCTATGGTTGTGAGTTCAGCAGGGTGCTAGCATCCCACCATGAATCGGGCACGTCTCACCTTAAGCTGTTTTTTGGCCTACTTTGCGCTGTCGAGCACACTTGCGCCCATTGGTATTCTCGCTGAACCCGCCGCCAATGCACTGGGCGCGAGCCTTGCCGAAGTGGTCAGAGCTCTGGGTTATTTCTCAATCGGAACCTTGGCCGGGGCAGCGGCGGCGCTTTGGGTCTTGCCTCGTTTTCGATTACGGCAGCTCATGATCGGGACTTACGCGATAGCAACGTTCTGTCTTACTGGAATGGGTTTGTTCGCTGCTGATATTGCTGTGATTTCTGGCTTGCTCTTAGTGGTTGGTCTTTGTTTAGGCGTTGGCCTTGCACAAGGTGCGCTCATGATCTCTCGCTTATACGATGATGAGCAACGCGCATCGATGTTGGTGGCAACCGATGCGAGCTTCAGTCTGGCCGGGTTTTTGATGGCATCGTTGTCTGTCTACCTATTGGCAAGCAGTGTGCGATGGGATGCGGTCTACCTTGTGATTGGCTTCGCCACATTCATGGTTGTCTTGCTCGCCTGGAGTGGAGATTTTTCGAAGGTAGAAGCTTTGGAGCAGGTAGCTGATCCAACCCTCGAACGTCCCCGTTGGCCAGTCCCTGTCTGGCTTCTGACGTTCGCACTTTTTTTCTACACCTTGGGGCAAGCTACCTTGCTGACTTGGTTGCCTGCCTTTGGTGAGCGGGAACTGGGATTGACCGCCAGTCTTGCTGGCGGTTTGGTGGGTAATTATTGGCTCGGTATGTTCATTGGCCAGTTGCTCACCGTTGGCATTGTGCTACGCCTTGGGGTGTCGCGGATGGTCGTTGTTGGCGCCTTGGGTTGTTTCTCTTTGACCCTGGCGCTCATTTATCTTCCCAGTGAGATGATCCAAAAACAGTTCCTAGCCCTGCTCTGGGGGGTTGCCAATTTTGGCTTACTCAAGTGTATTATTTCCAAGGCGAGTGAAAGTTTTCGTCTTGTCCCGGCAACCCTGGTCTCGATGATGTTGCTGGCGGCCTCGGTCGGTACGGCTTTAAGTCCCGTTTTGAGTAGTCGAATTGTTGAGTCCGGCGGCTTAGGTTTGGGTATTGAGTTTGCTCAATTCAGCCTAGGGCTAGTAGCAGTCTTCGTGCTTGCCTCAGTTTTGGTCAGAACCCGCGATTAAAGACAGGGAATGAGGGAAGGGCTTGATTCCTTCATCAATACGCGCTTTTCAATTTTGCACGCTAGTGCCCCAATCTAACGACCCATAAGTTGACAGGTTAATGATTCTGGTTGAGCGGGTGATGCGATGGGTGGCGCGACATTAGGCCGGTTTCTGGCAACGGTGCGCCCTCAGAGGCCTAGTAGGATTGGCGAGTCGACAGCTTCAAGCAGGGTAGGACGTTAGCTGCGCGTTTTTCTCGACCACCACAAAATGATCGGTGTTATTAACGCCGTTGGTAAGACCCACCAAATCCATACCGGCTCAACATCAACATTAACGACTAAAACGGCGGTAACGACAGCGATTGTGCCGCCCATCATGTTGGTTAAATGTCTCACGATACGTTCTTTACCCACGGCTGTTTGTTGCCTATGGCTCTGCACATCCTTGGTTCCCAGTGTGATTGCCAAACATCCGAAGACGGCCAACGTAATAAATTGTGAATTGCCCTGAGTAAAATAGATGATGCTCAGGCAAGCCATTCCGAGGCCTGAGAAGATCATAAAGCCAGCAGCCAGCGAGTCGAAGGTTGCCGGAATTCCTTTTCGATTGACCGCGAAGCGATAGCCTGCAAAAGCGAGATAAAACGAAAAAATAGCAACAAGAAACAAGAAAACATTGCGGGTCAGCAGAGACATCGGGATGGCGGTCGCAAAAATAATGGCCATAGACCAAAAATAGAGCCGGCCTGAAAGCATGTGTTTAGCTTTGCCCTTTTTAAAAAGTACCGCACCCGTCGCACAGACGAGGGCCAGGATCCCTGCGGTGATATGGATGGGGAGTAAAAGTGTCATCGTCTCGCTCCTAAGCTTGGCGTTGGATCTTAGTCTCGTATCAAACGAGTGATTGAATACTCTAAAGGGCCTTCAGCTCAAGTAGAGACTTTGACAAAAGTAGATCAACGCCAGCAAAAATTGATGGCGCCGATCTTAGCTGCAAACTAGATGAAAGGTTTGTGCCTAACGCTGCAATCTAACCCAGTCGATGTAAGGCGCAGATCTTATTTCCTGACGGATCTCTCAAATAGGCGAGATCGAGTCCGCTTACTGGGCGCTCTCCCGGAGGGTCTTCAAGCGTCGTTCCGCCAGTGGCAAGACCCGCCGCGTGCCAGGCATCGGCCTCTGCAGGGCTCGCTGCTGCGAACCCAATCGTGCCGCCGTTAGCCCCGGTCGCGGGTTCGCCGTTCACCGGTGGCGTGATCGAAAAAATACCGGTCGGCGTGAACCAGAAGCATCGGCCTTGATCATCCATGTTGCCTTCAGGATGACCT
>CAJYBS010000201.1 GCA_913064795.1 uncultured Gammaproteobacteria bacterium | reverse complement strand
TCGTCAACATTGTGTCCGAGGGCGGCGGCGGTAGATCCCCCTCCACGCCGATCAGAGCCGCCAAGCAGGTACGAGCTGATCCACCTCTTAGTTCAAGGATTCACAATGGACTCGACTCACATCCGATCACAAGGCTAGGCCGCTCAAGCAGCCTATGGCCTGCTAGATGAACGGATAAATGAATGAATGAACGGATGAATGGATGGATCCCTCACTGGGCCGCATCTACGCGTTGGGGTTAGACTAAATCCATTCTGCGAAGTCTTTTAGCCAAAGCCGTCCGCCTCGACCTGGATACGGATTAAAGGAACTCATTCCCAACAATCGTTTTACCCGAGGCGACCGATGCTCAATGAGAGATGCCGGGTAAATCTGACTCGCGGCCTCCTCAGGGGTCAGCCAGCCCACAACAAAACTCAAATGTAAGGCCCAGCGCCAACGATCTACCGTTTGATTCGCGCCGCCGCCATGAAAAACCCGGCCGTTATAAATCAACGCATCGCCCGCTAGGAGCGTTGCTGGGATCGACTCCGCTGGCTCTGGCGAACGTTCATAATCAGTCCAGCGATGACTGCCAGGCACGACCCGAGTCGCGCCCACGACTTCATCCACGTCCTCTAAGGCGAGTATCAGGCTCACCGTTAGCTCCGGGCAATTGGGCCAAGTGCGAGCCATAACATTCGACCAATTATCTCCGTCTCTGTGCAATACCTGAGCCGCTTCTCCCGGCCCAATAATCATCGCCTGACACGTATTCATCCAGTATTGATGACCAGAGTCTCCAAGCAGCCGGTCAGCAAGACAGGCCAAATAATCATCCTCCAAAAGATCAAAAAAGACTTCCGAGGTCAGGCCAATTCCCGTGAACCGTTTCGTTTGTGCGCCATGGAATTTTTCCCAGAAATTGATCCCGTCTTCAGCGCCGGCCTTGACAGACTCTGCACGACCCTTGATCGCACCCCGAAGCTGGATCAACGCTGAATCAGGCAAAAACTCGGTTACGATCACAGCGCCCGTGTCCTCGATGGCTGACAATAGGCCCTCGACATCATGACCTCGTTGAAATCGCTTCATAAGGTATGCTCCGCATCCGCCGATGACCGATTAAACCGCCGCAAACCGCTCGATCCTCTCAACATTTTTACTGGTTTGAATGACTCTGAGCAAGGCAAACCCCGCAATCCAAGCAACACCCAGACCAAGACCCACCCAAAATCCCAGTACGCCCCAATTGGGTCCAAGCAGCCCCCATCCCAATATCAACCCAACCGGCAAGGCCAAGAGCCAATAGCCCGACCAGGAAATAAACATCGGAATCTTGGTATCTTTATAGCCTCGCAGAATGCCAATCAAGGTGGCCTGCGTGCAGTCGAACAATTGGTAGCAAGCCACGATCAGGAGCAAATCCGCCGTAAGAGCAACCACCTCTGCGTCCGAACTATAAATTTTAGGCAAATCATCCCGACCCAAAATCAATACAGCAAAAGCAAGAAACGCATAGGCTGCTGAGACAAAGATCGTTAGACGCGCCACCTGAGCCGCAGCCTGATAATCCTTTGCACCCACATAAAATCCAACGCGGATACTTGCAGCCGAGCCTAGGGACATGGGGATCACAAAGACAAACCAATT
This sequence comes from uncultured Gammaproteobacteria bacterium, assembly GCA_913064795.1. Taxonomy (GTDB): domain Bacteria; phylum Pseudomonadota; class Gammaproteobacteria; order Pseudomonadales; family Azotimanducaceae; genus UBA9926. Next base: position 3,261 of record CAJYBS010000201.1, on the reverse strand, counting down.
GAGATTCCCAGCAATCGTGTTTGCGCCGATGGCCGTCACTCCAATAGAACCGACCAAAAGACTGATCAATGCGAACACAGTCATCTCTAGGAAAAGCGTCAAGCCAATAGGGACACCAACCCGAAAGATACTGCTCATCGGATCAAATCTCGGCCAATCAAATCGGTCCAGCAAGCCCGTGTCTAATAGCCATGGCCTTTTAATCACCAGCAGCATGACGGATAGTTCAAACCACATTGTGATCGCAGTGGCCCAACCGCAACCTTCCCCACCCAGCTCAGGTAGACCAAAAACGCCATAGATCAACACATAGTTCAAAGCCGCATTGACGGGCAATGTGCTCCCAGCAATCAACATCGGCAGTACGGTCTGCCCGAGTCCCTCGCAGGCATAACGAAGAGTGACATATAGAACAACCGCGGGCAGCCCCCAGGATGCAGCGCTCAAATACGCCATGGCGATCACGATCACGTCGTCAGGCACCTGAAACAGAACAAAAATGGGTTCTGCAAAGCGCACCAAAGTAAACAACATCCCACCGAAAATAAGCGCAATCCATGCCCCCTGACGAATGAGGGGACCGACGGATGTTCGATTTTCCGAACCAACGGCTTGAGCGACCATCGGCGTTAATGCTGTCAATACGCCGGAAAACAGCATAAACAGTGGCCAAAGGATCACGCCACCTAGCGCAACCCCCGCCAAGTCTAAAGAACTGTACTGTCCCGACATGGCGGTATCGACAAAGCCCATGCCCATAATGAAAAATTGGGTGGCGATCATCGGCCCCGATAATCGAGCCAGTTTTCTAAATTCGGCGTTCATCGGTCGACTCTATGAAGTGTTGAAACCCCTGCCGTCCCAGGCCTCGCTTGTCATCAGCCCGGGGCAAAGGCCCTTAATTGCAGGCATTTTTTAAACCCCAGCGCCACATTGATTCATCCCTCGACTGACACACGCCGGATTAGAAACAACCCCATCTTCGTCTTGAGACCCGCGTCGACTCGAGACTGTCTTTGCAACTCGGGCGCAATCCCGGTGAAGCACACTTGGTGAGTTTTATCCTTCGCCAATCGCCAACCGACAACCGACAACCGACAACCGACAACCGACATTCGATGCTCGCCGAGCCGGCACAGACCCGCAGAAAATCTGCTACATTATGCGGCACAGTCACAAAGGAGTCGATCATGTCAGGACCGCTCACCAACATCAAAATTGTCGATCTGACCACTGTTATTTCTGGCCCCTCGGCCACCATGCTGCTCGCAGATCAAGGCGCGGATGTGGTCAAAGTTGAGTCAATCAAGTCTCCTGATCATGCTCGAGGTGCCGGTTTTGGAGAACAGCAATTTACCTCTGTTTTTTTAAACAACAACCGCAACAAACGGGGGCTCTCACTCGACCTTAAAGAACCTGAAGGTCGCTCGGCGCTCCTGAGGGTTTGCAAAGACGCGGACGTCGTCATTCAAAATTTTCGCCCCGGTGTTGTCGAGCGGCTCGGCGTTGCCGAAGAGGACATTCGCGCCGTTAATCCATCGGTGATTTATGTATCGATCTCTGGATTTGGTGAGTCAGGCCCCCTGTCGCACAAACCTGTTTATGACCCGATTATTCAAGCCGTTAGTGGTCTGACCACCATACAAGCAGGCTCAGACCAAGAAAGGCCACGCCTGGTACGGACCATTTTGCCGGACAAATTGACTGGCGTCGTGACCGCGCAAGCCGTGACCAGTGCGCTGTTTCATAAACTGCGAACAGGCGAAGGCCAACACGTACGGGTGTCCATGCTGGATGCGGTCGTGAATTTTTTATGGGCCTCCGACATGGGGAGCCAAACGTTTGTTGATAAGGAAGTGACCCAACAACGGGCCGCAACCTTCATTGATCTGATTTACGAAACTCAAACCGATTACATCTCGGTATCCGCCATGGCCAACAAGCAATGGAGCGCACTTTGTGATGCCGTAGGTCACCCGGAATGGAAAGAGGACGAGCGTTTCAAGACGCCAGCGCTACGAGATCTCAATGCCAACACGCGACTGGAGATGACCCAGACCGAGTTGCTCAAACGAGACGCCGAAACTTGGCTCGAAATTCTTGAAGAAGCAGGAGTTCCCTGCGCGCCTGTACTCACCCGCAATCAAATGATCGAGCATCCGCAAATTGCCGCTAATGCACTTTTATTCGAGACGGAACATCCCATTGCAGGAAAGATCAGACAAGCAAGGCCCGCTGCGAGATTTTCCGTCTCCCAGCTCGACGCGCCAACCCCTGCACCGAAACAGGGCCAACACACCCAAGCGATTCTGAAAGATGCGGGTTTCAGCGAAGCGGAGATAGCCAGTTTGCTCGCAGCGGGTGCAGCCTTCGAGAGCTAGTCCCGTCAGTGGTCTCCAAAAGTGGTAGCCGGAGACGTTCCGTTACTCGGTCTGAGGTAAACACCTGTGCACATCAGGTCTGGTTTTTTCAGACGAGTTTTAGCTGCTTCAACGCTCTTGTTGATTTCAGGCTCGTTTGACTCATCCCAGGAGCATTACAGCGCACCTGTTCCTGACGAGGAGGGTACGGTTTAATGTCCCAAAAACTCCGGAGACCGCTTTGCTTTAAAGGCGGCGCGGCCCTCGGCACCGTCTTTAGAATCACGCACATTGAGCAGATGATCCCGCGCTAACGCCGCTGATTCTGCAGGGCTACGCGGCAACGTCTCACCCACAAACCGCTTGATTGTTTGAACCACCAGCGGCGCACTGCGCTCAAGAATTCTGGCATATTCGAGCGCTGCTGCTTTCTCTTGCCCTTTTGGGACAACGCGATTCACCATACCCACCTCATAGGCCCGGGCCGCGGTTAAGTCCTGACCGAGCAACATGAATTCCATGGCAACTTTATGAGGGATTCTCGCGGCGCACCCTGCGATGAGGCCACCGGTGAACCCGACCTGCGCCTCGGGGTAGCGAAAACGAGTATCTTCTGAGGCGACCACAAGATCGCACATCTGAACCAAGATATAGGCGCCGCCAACACAATATCCTTGCACCGCAGCGATCAGCGGTTTGTCCAGCGGCACACCGATTGAAGGAACCCCTTGCCACATCTCCTTGGGAGAATCCTTAATATCAGCGCCTACCGAAAATGCGCGATCTCCCATCGAACAGAGCACTGCACATCTCGCCTCCTCGTCAGTGCGATAGGTCAAAAAGGCATTGCGGAGCCCCTGGATCACTTCTTCATTCAATGCATTCAGATAGTCAGCACGAT
>CAJYBS010000200.1 GCA_913064795.1 uncultured Gammaproteobacteria bacterium | reverse complement strand
CCGTTGTTAGACGCCGAATAACAGGCATGGGGCGCGAATCCAGTGGTCAACCGGGGCTGGGCGTCCGCCCATTCAAAGAAGTCGATACTTTGGCGGATGTAGTCGTCTTCTTTTTCTGCCCAGGCGGTGGGAAACGCAAGAATCGGGGTAGTGATTTGACTGCGTAGGCCAACGCGAGCAAAAGCCGCAGCGGTCGATTCCGGGAAAAAGTAACTGTCGGCTGCGCAGGTGGTGCCGGACTGAACCATTTCAGTCGCGGCGAGCCAAGCGCCCGTTTCAACGAAGCTCGGGCAAACCACTTTGGCTTCAACAGGCCAGATGTAGTCGCTCAACCAAGTAAGCAACTTATGGTCATCGGCATACCCTCGCAAGAGGGTCATGGCTGCATGACCATGGACGTTGATCAGCCCAGGCATTAAAACGTGTCCGGGCAGTTTTTTGATCGGCGCCTCTGGGTAGCGAGTCTCGGCATCCGCTGATGTCAGTATTTGCTCAATGCGTCCCTCGCAGAGTACGAGTTCATGGCCTGTCAGCACGATGCCTTTTGGCTTGATGGGTACGATCCACTGGGGTTGAAGGCGTTCTTGATTGGGCATATTTGAGATCCTCAGAGGCCTGTTGGTTCGGCTTTTTGGCGCCGGTGCGCGTCATAATACAAGCCCCAAGAGGCTTCCACCGAGTTGGAGTTCTAAGTAATCTATTTTAATCGGATTGGGGGGAAATAAAAATCATAAAAAACAATCATTTATAAGGCGCCCCCGTCGTCCCCGGCGGTAGGTTTTTGAGCCTCGCTGTGCTATTATTGAATAGGTCTCGAGGTATTAAAAATAGGCCTAAAAAACCGCATTTTAACCCAGTAAATTGCTCGATATATTCCGCAGTTTTCAAAGCAGTGATGCCAGTTGGTACGGCGTCGCCGGGCCATCGATTAGGGTTTGAGCCTGATCGCATCTCAATCGAAAAATAAGACAGTGAAAGCATGACAGATTTCGAAAACGACGATATCCGAACCATTAATATCGAAGATGAGATGCGGCAGTCGTACGTCGACTACGCCATGAGTGTCATCGTAGGGCGTGCTTTGCCCGATGTTCGAGATGGGCTAAAGCCTGTGCATCGCCGAGTACTTTTCGCAATGAGCGAGCAAAATAACGCGTATAACCGGCCATACATGAAGTCTGCCCGGATCGTCGGGGACGTGATTGGTAAGTATCATCCCCATGGCGATACCGCCTCTTACTACACCATCGTTCGAATGGCGCAAGACTGGCAAATGCGGTACCCCCTTGTGGATGGCCAGGGTAATTTTGGTTCCCTCGATGGAGATATGGCTGCGGCGATGCGATACACGGAAGTGCGCATGGCAAAAATTGCCCATGAGCTACTAACGGATATTGATAAAGAGACGGTCAACTTTGTTGACAATTATGATGGCACTTTGCAGATGCCAGAGGTCTTGCCGGCCCGTATCCCGAATCTTTTGGTTAACGGCTCAAGCGGTATTGCAGTAGGCTTTGCGACGAATATACCGCCGCATAATCTCACAGAAGTGATTGATGCGACCATCGCATTGATCGATGATTCGGCGCTCGGTATTGACGATTTGATGATACACATCAAGGGTCCAGATTTCCCAACCGCCGCGATCATTAATGGCCGAGCGGGCATTGTCCAGGCCTACAGAACAGGGCATGGGCGAGTACAAATGCGGGCTCGTTGCGAGGTGACGACCGATGAAAAAAGCGGCAAGTCGACCATTATCGTTCATGAAATTCCCTATCAGGTTAATCGTTCGAAACTCATCGAAAAAATTGCTGAGCTACACAAAGACAAAAAAATCACAGGCATCACTGACCTAAGGGATGAGTCCGCAAAAGAGACCCGGATTGTCATTGAGCTCAGGCGGGATGTGGTTCCGGAAGTGGTGCTGAATAATCTGTATGCACAAACCCAGCTGCAAAGTGTGTTCGGAATCAATATCGTCGCCCTTGTTGATAACCAGCCTAAGGTGCTCAATTTAAAGCAAGTACTTGAGTATTTTATTGTACATAGAAGGGAAGTGGTTACCCGCCGGACGGTTTATTTGCTGCGACGAGCGCGCGCCCGTGGCCATGTGCTCGAGGGTCTCGCAGTCGCATTGTCGAATATTGATCCAATGATCGAATTGATCAAAACCAGTGTTGATGCCCAGGAAGCGAGAGAAAAAATGCTCGCCCGGGCTTGGTCCTCAGAGACCGTCACCACCATGCTAGAGCGGGCCGGGCCTGATGCTGCGAAACCGGATGATTTAGACGAAAAATATGGCCTGAAAGCAGACGGACAATATTATCTGTCGGCTGAGCAGGCGCAGGCGATCTTAGAAATGCGACTCAATCGGCTCACCGGCCTCGAGCAGGAAAAACTGCTGGATGAATATCGCGAAATCATCGACACCATCGCTGATCTCTTGGAAATTTTGACCCTGCCTGAGCGATTAATGAGTTTGATTAAAGAGGAATTGATCGCAATCCGTGAAGAATACGGTGATGAGCGGCGGTCCGAAATTGTTGAATCCCAGGAAGATTTGACCATGGAGGATTTGATCACGCCCCAGGATATGGTGGTGACCCTCTCGAACGGCGGGTATGCAAAAACCCAGCCGTTGTCGGACTACCAGGCCCAAAGACGAGGGGGGCGCGGACGCTCGGCCAGCGCAGTCAAAGAAGAAGACTTTATCGAAAAGCTCCTCGTGACTAACAGTCACGATACGCTGCTTTGTTTTAGCAATATGGGCAAGGTCTATTGGTTAAGAACCTTCCAAATCCCGATCGCAAGCAGGGCAGCGCGTGGGCGACCTATCGTCAATATATTGCCCCTGGACGAAAACGAGCGCATAACCGCGATGTTGCCGGTTGAAGGCTATAACGATCACCAATTTGTTTTTATGGCGACGGCCAACGGGACGGTCAAGAAGACGCCGTTGATGGACTTTTCTCGTCCGAGAAGCTCGGGACTCATCGCCATCGAGCTTGAGGAAGACAATACCTTGATTGGGGCCTCAGTTACGTCTGGCGACTCTAATGTCATGCTGTTCAGTTCCGGCGGGCGTGCGATTCGATTCCGTGAACAGGATGTCCGCGCCATGGGAAGAAGCGCTCGGGGAGTTAGGGGCATTAAACTGAGGGATTCCGAGCAGGTGATTTCTTTGATCATTCCTGATGCGGAAGGCGTTTTATTGATGGCCAGCGAAAATGGGTATGGCAAGCGGACCCCTGTTGACCAATTTTCAGTGATTGGTCGGGGTGGTCAGGGTGTTATTTGCATGAAACGCTCCGAACGTAACGGTGCGCTCGTTGGAGTAACCGATGTCGGAGAGGGCTTTGAGGTGATTTTGATCAGTGATCAAGGCACACTGGTCAGAACTCGGGTTGACGAAGTGTCCTCCCAGGGGCGCAATACCCAAGGGGTGCGTCTTATCAATCTTGGAGAGGGTGAAGCGCTGGTTGGATTGGCATCTTTTGAAGAGCCTGAGCTTGATGAAGCGCTACTGAGTGAATCAGGGGATGAGCCAGACGAGGAAGGCAATCAATCGGGTGTCAACAAATCCGGCGCCAATGATGCCGAGACTGAAGAGGCAGGATTTCTGAGTGAGGGTGAGGGGCCTCGCCCGGATGATGATCTAACTGAGGACGAACATGACGGAGCATGAAGACACTGAGCTGTCTTTAGGCGCGCTGCGCAAGAGAATCGATGAAATTGACCAAGAGCTCCTAGCGCTGCTCAATGCCCGTGCCGCTTGTGCGCAATCGGTCGCGGCGGTTAAGCAAGCCGAGGCGCCGGACACGGCGCCAATCTTTTATCGGCCGGAGCGAGAAGCACAAGTCTTGCGGCACTTGATTGAGCGCAATGAAGGTCCCCTCAGCGATGACCGTGTAACGCAAATTTTTCGCCAAGTGATGTCAGCTTGCTTGGCCCTTGAGGAGCCCATGGAAGTCGCTTACCTGGGTCCGGAAGGCACCTTCACGCAGCAAGCGGCGCTGAAGCACTTTGGTGAGGCAGTCAATTGTCGATCTTTTGTGACCGTGGACGATGTTTTTCGGGAAGTGGCAGCGGAAAACTGTCACTACGGTGTGGTTCCAGTAGAAAATTCGACGGAAGGCGTGGTCAACCACACTTTAGATAACTTTCTGACCTCTTCGCTCCGAATTTGTGGTGAATGCGAGCTGAAAGTACACCATCACTTCATGACCTTAGATGACTCGGCAGAAATTCAAAAAATCTATGCCCATCAGCAGACTTTTGGGCAGTGTCGTCGCTGGCTGGACACGCATTTCCCCCATGTCGCTCGGGTCGTGGTCTCAAGTAATGCCGAAGCCGCAAAATTATGTTTGTCTGAGCCCAATGCGGGTGCGATAGCCTCTGAAGTTGCTGCGAGCATTTACGGGTTGATGATACGAGCTCGAAAAATCGAGGACCTTTCCGATAATACGACGCGTTTTCTCATTGTCGGTCGAGAGTCAGTCGGGCCAAGCGGTAATGATAAAACATCGATTATCGTATCCACCCACAATCACTCAGGTGCGCTGTTTAAAGTACTCGAACCCTTTCATCGGCATGGGATCTCCTTGACAGCGATTGAAACCCGGCCATCAAAGCATGGCATGTGGTCTTATGTGTTTTTTATCGATTTCGATGGCCATGGGTCGGATTCGAATATCGAAACGGTACTGTCTGAGATTGATCAGGATGTACTGGAAGTGAAAATTTTGGGCAGCTATCCCCGCGCCCTGAGGGCGTAATGATGGATTTTTTTAAAGCTGCAAACCCAGGCATTCTGGATCTCGCACCTTATCAACCGGGTAAGCCGGTCGAAGAGCTCGAAAGAGAGCTTGGGATCAGTAATATCGTCAAACTGGCCAGCAATGAAAATCC
>CAJYBS010000199.1 GCA_913064795.1 uncultured Gammaproteobacteria bacterium | reverse complement strand
AGCAGCTAGTACCAGGGGTCCTGACTGCACACATTAAGGTGGCGCTTCTAGCCTGACTTTTCGGGCGCGAGTACTCTATTCAGTAATTTTTGATACAAAGCGCGTTTCTATTCACCGCCGAAAACTAAACACTTTCAAAGTTAAATCGTTCGGTGGTTACCGATGCCTGTGCGACGGCTGAATAACGAGGCCCAGCAATCGACTCAGGTGCAAAATCACTGTTTATTTGCGCCAGCATATCGGCGGGCAGATCAATGGCAGCCGCATCGAAGTTGTCTTGCAGATGCTGAAGATTCGTCGTGCCCGGAATCGGCACAGACCCCTTATCCTGTGCAAGGGTCCAAGCCAAAGCAAGCTGCGCGATGGTACAGCCAAGATCGCTGGCGTATTGCCGCGCCATGTCTAACAGCTTTAAGTTCGCAGAGAAGTGCGGGTCGGTAAAGCGAGGGAATGTGCGCCGTAGATCATTCTCATGATAGTTATTCGGATCCAGCGGTTCATCCGCGAGATAGCCTCGTCCAACAGGCGAAAAAGGCACAAATGTGACACCCAACGCTTTGCAGGCATCGAGCACTGCGATTTCTGGGTTTCTTGTCATCAGCGAGTACTCAGACTGCATTGCTGAAATCGGATGCACAGCGTGGGCCGCGCGTAGGGTATCTGCTGACATTTCTGACAGGCCGATCATGCGAATCTTGCCTTCCCCAACCAGATCTGCAAGGGCTCCAACAGAATCCTCGATGGGGACATTTGGGTCGGGGCGATGCATGTAGTAGAGATCGATTACATCCGTTTGTAGTCTCTCTAAGCTGGCTTCACACGCCCGCTTAATCGTCTCTGGTCTGGCATCCAACAGCCGTTTGCCGTCCTTAAAACCCATGACACATTTACTGGCGAGTACAAACTCGCTGCGGCGATCTTTGAGCGCTTCGCCGATGAGTTTTTCATTGTTGCCCAAACCATAAATGGTTGCTGTATCGAGAAAATCATAGCCAATATCAATCGCTCGGCGTAAAAAATTGACAGCATCCTTATGGTCTTGGGCTGGCCCATAGGCATGGCTTAAGTTCATGCAGCCCAGTCCCACGGGGTGTACCTCTAAAGATCCAACTTTTCTTTTGGTAACGTTCATTGTTTTCCTTTGATTAACTTCGAGTTGAACGTGTTCTAGGTTAGCTGAAAGGTAGTTCGGTTGTCAGCAGACCTTCGATTGCTCTCGACTGATAGCCTCGCTTTTTTTGTATTTTCTTCGCCGACAAAACGGAGGATGGGAGAGGCTAGTGTTTTCGACTGACATTGCTACCGTGAGGTTCCATTTCATAGGTTTTTTTTATCTGGGCATACTTCCTCTGACGATATTGATCATCCAATTTACGCTCTGATAACCAAATCCCCAATCCAACCAGAATAATCAGTGATAGTACCAAGCCAACGACCCCGAAAGAGACTTGCTCGAAAGTCAACGAAGTTATCCAATTAGGAAGGTCCTTTATTGGTGTTAGATTGGATCGAGGCCAACCGGTGAAATATTGCAGCGCCGATGTAGTGGCAAAGGTTATTAAGAAAAGCAGTACTGACTTGAAGCCAGAACTCGATGTCGGTTTCTTGTTGTTTGTCGGGTGCATTTTCTTCTCTAATCCCGTGTTCCCAAGGTTATCCCATCTCGGATTGGGCCTTCAGGCGTTGTGGCCAAAAAAGGTTCGGTTTGTTCCAATTCTTCGCTCAAGGCCTGCAGTTGGCTACAGTTCATGCGCTCGCAAAACCGGGCTCTCTTTTCTACAGCGAACTGCCAGAATACAGCTGCTGTTATTTCAGCTTGTGTTATCTGGCTGCCAAAGAAGCGTCGATCGCTCAGCCGGGCATTGAGCCATTTAAACCCGTCGGCTGTCTGTTCATCGCACATCTTTGTCCAGGGTTTATAGACCTTATCTATTGGGCGAAAGTGAAACTCGTATAAAACGCTGACCAACTTATCTACAGCGGCAGCGGCTATTCCGCATAGATTCTGTATTTTTCGCCGCTGCGGCCCTGTTGATGGTGTGAGGCGCAGACCTTCTGGCACTAGAGTATCCAGATGGTCGAGAATCACTTGGCTCTCTGTTACAAACTCGCCATCGTCCAGTTCGAGTATCGGGATCTTTGCCACAGGATTGATCCGTCGTAACCATGCTTTCGTGTCGCCAAACGGCGTTACCTTCTTGATATCGTGCGCAATTCCATAGTGTCGCAGGGTAATGGCCACGCGACGGGTGTAAGGAGATGAATAAGCGCCAATCAATTTCATATGAGCTTCCCTGAGCTGGGTTCGCTGTACAGTCCTGAACCCTACCATACTGCTTCGTTGTTCACGCGCTTGCTGGTTTTTGATTCGCTTGGTGCTGTTCAAGACGCTGGCATGAAATCCAGCATGAGTCCGCTAAGAGTAGTGGGTAGGGTAGATCAGAGAGGTAGAGAGGGCGCGTGGCCGAGTGCCAAAATGTCGTGCCGTAGCACGCGATGGGGAATCAAAGGGCGTGTCTGCTAATGAATCTCGCCGCAAAACGCGCTTGCCACTGATTTTTGTCAAAACCGTGCTCAGATCTTTTGATGTTGGGATCGAGCAGGCTAAGCACAGTGCTCTATCAGAGGGTTTTCAATTCTGGCGCCTCACCGGTACTACCCTTTGTTATACCGGCGAACTTTGAATTTCGACCCGAGGTTCGGGGCATCTTACGGGACAACTCTGGACCCGCGGCGGTGAGTCCACCATCAACCACCAGAGCATCTCCAGTTACAAAAATCGAATCGTCGCTGGCAAAAAACAGCGCTGCGCCTGCGATGTGATCCCCCTGACCGTATTCCGGCCAAGGTTGTGATCGACTAAATATTTCTCTGGTTTTTTCTGGCTTGCCGCCGTCAGCCAACGGCGTTGCAATAAACCCAGGACAAATGGCGTTGACTCGAATACGGTCTGGGGCCAACTCTACCGCAGCAGATTTCGTCATGCTCACAACCGCTGCCTTCGCCGCAGAATACACCAGTGGCCCCGCGTCGCCGCTCAGCGCAGCAATTGACGCGGTATTAATAATTGAACCGCCACGCCCTTGGTCGCGCATTAGCCGCGCGGCATGTTTGATGCCAAGAAAAACGCCTTTAGCCAAAACATCCATGGTGTAGTCCCAAGATGCAGTGGTGGTTTCGGTCAGAGGACCAATCGCACCGCCCACGCCAGCGTTGTTAAAAACAATGTCGAGCTGGCCATAGGTATCAACCGCGAGAGCGAGCGCAGCCTCAACATCCCGCTCCAGGGCCACGTCAGTGGCAACAAAGACGAGGCGGCCAGCAAAACCCAGGTTCTCGGCTTCTTGCATGAGTGCTGCGCCGGTTATTTGATTAAAATCAGCCACCACCACGTTCGCACCTTCAATCAGAAACCGGAGTGCAGTTGATCGGCCCATACCACTGGCGCCGCCGGTAATCACCGCAGTTTTCCCGGCCAACCGGGTTGACCCTTCTGGTAATGATTGCGTTGCCTGAGATGTTGTCTTCTCGTTGGTCATAATTTCCTTCTCTCTTACCTAATCTTTTGAGCATCGCAGAACCACACCACCAAAAAAAGGGAATCATGCAATCACTGATCGGAATAGTCTCGATGCGCCCAGCCATAGAAACGATGTTGCAGATAAAGGATTACTCTAATGCACCGGCCTTTTCAACAAAATGAGCAAATCTGCAGTCGTCTTTTGAGTTGATGCGATCCCGCCGTCAAGAGTCTAGGTGCCTCGCGAAGGTTTAGACGGTTGCTGCAGGCCTTCATGAGGGATCTGTAAAGACGGGCGGGGCTTACTTGGCAATGCCCTAAAGCATTGCGTTGCGCCTTGAGCTCAACCCGATAAACCTGGGTCTCACTCGCTGCTAAATAAACCTCTAGTCACACCGTGAATTGACTCATCGCTACGGCATGTAGCCTAATGCTCGAAGGGCGGATGAGGAGAAGTTCAGTGAGTGTCCAGCAGGGAACATTTGATACACAGGAATTGGCAGGCAAGGTCGCCGTGGTTACCGGTGCCGGTAACAATGGGATCGGATGGGGTATCTGCAAAGACGCTGCCGATAAACTCAAAATGCAGGTGCTGATCATTGATCTGCATGAACATCTGGTGCAATCGGCGGTGCATCGTTTGCGTTCAGAATTTGCCGGAGGAGAGGTTGAAGGGATGGAAGGTGACGTCCGGAAACCCCAGGAAGTGCAGGCGGCAGCGAGCCAAGTATCGATCAGTTTTCCTGGCAGCGATATTGGCGCGGTGTTTGCCAATGCGGGTGTCATATTCAATAAGACAATCATGAACAGTGCAGTTGAGCATTGGCGTACGACGTTGGATGTTAATGTGATGGGTGTGCTCCACACGATTCATGCGTTTGTGCCGCTCCTGCAAGCGCAGACCAGTCAGTCGATATTCAGTACAACGGCCTCGGTGGGCGGACTAGTGCGGGGGGATGGTGGTGCAGCTTCCTATCAGGCCAGCAAGCATGCGGTTGTTGCAATGACCGAGTCGCTATCATTTGAGTTGGCCGTTAAATCGCCACAGATCAGGTTTCACGTTTTGTGTCCTTGTATCGTTGGAACTGCGCTCGGTGAGACCAGCCGCGTTAACAACCTGGTAAAAGTCGGTGCAATGGATGAAGCGCAAGTGCAGGTGCCAGAGTCGCACACCATCGGTGATTTGGCGCAGACGCCGGAGGACCATGCGGTGCAGGTTTTTGACCATATCGCTGCGGGTAATTTTTATATGGTGACTGAGAACAAGCGCCCATATGTCGATCATGATTTTCCGTTTGATGCTGAGGGGATTATTCGGGAACGCATGGAAGGGGTGCTGAAGCTGCAGTTGGATAACTCTGATGCCTTTAACTCAAATCAAGGCAGGCATGCATCTTCGATCTTGAAAGGCCCT
>CAJYBS010000198.1 GCA_913064795.1 uncultured Gammaproteobacteria bacterium | reverse complement strand
AATATTCGATAACCATTCTGGCCATGACGACCTGCGCCCTGTATCTGGTCAACGGGGTCCTCGCTTACCGCGCCCTCCGGGGACCCACCGAGCAACATCAGCCGCGCAGCTGGAGTATGTCGTTAGGATTGCTCGCTTGCACAGGTCATGCTTGGGTCTTGGCTTTAGCGCTGTTTGATGGGCCCGAGGTCAGCCTGGGTCTGATTGCAATGCTCAGCGTGACCCTATTCGCAATGAGCCTAGTCATAGTCCTCAACCACCTGAGACAATCGATGCATCACCTAGGACAAATCGTTTTTCCGATCGGATCCCTCGTCGTACTGCTGCAATGGAGCCTGCCCGACAGTGGCGCCCTACGAGTTAACGTGCCGCCTACCTTGTCCCTTCATATCGTGCTTTCAATTCTTGCCTACAGCGTATTGGCTTTGGCGGCGCTACAGGCGATCTACCTGACTTTTTTTGACCAAAAACTGAAGCTTAAGCAGCCGACTCAGTCCTTAATTCCGCCCATCCAAACCCTCGACGCTATACTGTTTGAATCGATTTGGATTGGCTTGACCGCTTTGAGCCTATCGATCCTCACGGGCTTCCTCTTTATGGAGTCGATGGCCGTTAGAGGACTGCTACATCACACCATTTTAACCGTGATGGCGTGGGCGGTTTTCGTTGTTTTACTTTGGGGACGCTATCAACTCGGATGGCGAGGATCCCTGGCAGGCGGATGGACATTGGCTGGCTTTATCCTGCTCGCTCTGGGGTACTTTGGCAGCAAATTCGTTGTCGAAGTGTTGTTGACCTAGCCCACGGGTCTTGACAATCAGCGGACCGATCCGCTACAAGTTCCTATCAATACTGCCTGAGCCAACCACCTTTGGACCAACCATCAATTAGCGCCCTGTTTTCAGCAGTGGTTTGCCTTATTTTACTTTCGGCTTATTTTTCCGGCTCAGAGACAGCAATGATGGCACTCAACCGTTATCGGTTGCGTCATTTGGCCAAAAAAGGACACCGGGGAGCCCGGCGCGCTTCCAAACTGTTAGAACGCCCAGACCGCCTACTCGGGGTTATCCTTATTGGTAACAATTTCGTCAATTTTTCAGCCGCGTCGATTGCAACCCTCCTAGCCATAGAGATCCTGGGCGAGAGCGGCGTTGCTTGGGCACCCGTCATTTGCACGTTTGTATTTCTGATTTTCGCCGAAGTCGCTCCAAAAACAATCGCGGCGGCCTATCCAGAACGACTCGCCTTGCCCTCCTCGCACATCCTGAACCTGTTACTGAAGATTCTCTATCCACTGGTCTGGCTGGTTTCAGCATTGTCTAATCTACTCCTCAAACCCCTTGGCATTAACCATCTGACCCAAGGCGAAGATCATCTCAGCCGAGAAGAGCTTCGAACCGTGGTTTATGAAGGCGCTAAGATTGCATCCCAATCACAAAACATGATGCTTGGTGTCCTCGACCTTGATGAGGCCTCCGTTGACGACATTATGGTTCCGAAAAGTGAAATCATCGGCATTGACCTGGATGACGACCTGGAAACGATCATTCAACAGCTGCGCACGGCACAGCACACCCGCCTGCCCGTGTTTCACGAAAGCATAGAGAATATCGCCGGGATATTGCACGTCCGCAGCGCCATACGGTTTTTATCCAACGAAGTACTCACCAAAGCCGCGCTGATGCAAGAACTCGACGAGGCCTATTTCGTACCCGAAAACACATCGCTCCAGACGCAAATCCGACACTTTCAGAAACGAAAGGAGCGAATTGGTCTGGTGGTTGACGAGTATGGAGACATTCAAGGGATCGTGACCCTCGAGGACATTCTGGAGGAAATCGTCGGTGAATTTACCACCGACCTGGCTGCAGCCAGCAGCGACATTCACCCCCAAGAAGATGGTTCTTACTACGTCGACGGCGGCGCCACAATCAGGCGCATCACCCGCACCCTCAACTGGCAACTCCCCGCAAACGGGCCTAAAACTCTCAATGGCTTGATTACCGAGACCCTGGAGACGATTCCCGAAGCACCAGTCTGCATTTCGATAGCGCATTATCGGATCGAGATCATCCGACTTAAAGGCAATATGATCGTGACTGCCAAACTCTTCAGCACCGGAGAATAATGAGTTGGTTACGTCTTGGTCTGTTGATTAACCGCTTCGATCACCGCGGCAAAAGTTGGTTCGAGCTGATCCTTACCCGCTTGAACCGAAGCAAGATCCCTTTCTTTTCCTGCACGCTCAAGCGCAAGGCAAAGGTCAGCAAGCTGATGGGCGCCGATGGTTCTCGCCGAAGATTTGAGTTTGTGAGCCCCCGACAGAAGCGCATCAAAGTTGGTGTCCCGTAAGGCTGCTTGTATCTCCGAGACAGCGACAGAGGCGGATTCCGCAAACTCATCGAGCAGTGGGTTCAGCAATTCGGGATCATCCCCGAACAAAGCATTCATCTCGGTCAGGTCCAAAACCGCCGACCCAAGCGGCGGCCCATCGCCCTCTGGCTGAACCGAGGTGTCATTAACCTCACTGACCTGAGGAATGGGTAGGTGCGATTTAAGCATCGTTTGCAATGCTCGAATTTCCAGAGGTTTCGACAGATAATCGTTCATGCCTGCTTCAAAACAAGCCTCCGCGGCACCTTCCATGGCATTGGCTGTAATCGCGATAATGGGTAATCCTGCCCGCCCCTGCTCTTCTTGGCGAATACGACGAGTCAATTCGTAACCATCCATGTTGGGCATATCGCAGTCCGTCAGTAGCAGTCCGATCCCACCCCGGCGAATTCGGTCGAGAGCCTCGACCCCATCTGCAGCCAACTCGCAAGCAAGGCCCAGAGTATTGAGCTGCCGCCGTATCACTTGCTGATTGATGACATTATCCTCAACAACCAAGATTAAAAATCCGGCATCGGCGGCCTCAGCCGCGGTCATTGGCACCCAGGCTTCCTGTAATTCCGAGCGCTCAACACCCACCTCAGCAAAGCCCTCACGACCGGCCATTAAAGAAACAGCGGACATCAGTTCGCGCCACCGGAAAGGACTACTACTGATCAACGCCAGTCGATCATCGATTGTTCGAAGCCGCTGCCCACGATTGATGCTCAGAAAGACCCAACCCAGAGGACGTTGTCCTTGAACCGCTTCTTCCTGCCGCCAAATCGATTCTTGCTCACTGCGCGCATAACTTTCTGACACAATCACGACTTTTGCCGAACCGGCGGCGCACTGACCTAACATCACTTGCAGCTGCCTTGCATCACCCACTTGGTGACACACGGCACCGCTAAACTCCAAAGATCTCGCGATCGCACCAAATGCCTCTTCTGAGGGACCAATAAAAAGGACATCAATGTCCGCAAGATCAAGCCGATCACGGCCGGCAACACATGACTCCGAAGACTCAAACGTTAGATCAAGACTGAACGTCGCACCCTCGCCCAACGTGCTCTCAACAAAGATGCTGCCGCCCATCACCTCGACCAAACGGCGACAGATCGCAAGCCCGAGACCTGTTCCCCCGTATATTCGACTGGTCGATTTTTCCGCTTGAGCAAAATCAGCGAAGATATTTTCCTTCGCTTCAGGCGATAAGCCGATACCCTGATCGATGACACTCAGCCGGAGCGCGCAAGGATCTGGCGGCGCGTCATTAACCAACTCCAGTCGCACAACGATCTCAGCCTTCGCCGGGGAGAACTTAATGGCGTTGCCCACAAGATTGACCAGAATCTGACGTAAGCGCATGCGGTCCAACATGAGGTTACTGGGTAGGTTAGGATCAAAGCTAAGAATCAGAGACTGTTCGTTTTTCGCGGCATTCGTTGCAATGACCTCGAGCGCCGTCTCGGCGACTTCAGCAAGATCAGCAGCGACAAGTTCGAGCTCGATCTTACCAGCCTCAATCTTAGAAATATCCAAAATATCGTTGATCAGGGATAGCAGCGTTTGACCCGAGTCCTGAATGGTTTTCACCATTTCATTCTGATCCTTATCAAGCCTACTGCGCTTCATCAAGTCGACCATCCCTAAGATGCCGTTCATCGGCGTTCGTATTTCGTGGCTCATGCTCGCCAAAAAATTCGACTTTGACGCCGCGGCAACTTCTGCCTTCTCGACAAGCGCTTTGAGCTCAGAAATATCCACAACGGTGATGATTTGCTCACCCGAGGGCAGACTCTTAATGGTGATTCTTGCCCAGCGATCCCCTTTAAAGTGAAAGTCGCGATGTAGCACCCCAGCCGTTGCACCGTTTTGAAACCAAGCGCGAATCTCCGCTTGACTCCCAGACGTCGCGTTCTCAATATATTCGCTGGCTAAAATCGTATCCACAACGGATAACCAATCAGCGCCTTGCTTCATACTGGGAGCAGCGTCAGGGAAAATAGCTCTGACCCTGCGGTTCAGAAATCGAATCGACTGAGCTTCATCAACCAAGATGTACCCCTCGGAAAAATGCTCAAGGGCCAGGCCTAGATATCGCTGCGCTTCATCAAGCGACGAGACTTTTTGACCCAGTTCTGCCTCCAAATTTTGTTCGGAACTCCGCAGCATTCGCTCACGAACTTTGCGTTCGGTGATATCGAACAACATCAAAACCCGGGTATTTTTACCATCCAACGACATCATCGACGGCTGGGTTACGATCGACATAATCTCGCCGTTGGGCTTAACCAGGTCGTATTCCCTTTCAGCAAGGGGGGGTTCGAAGCCTACCTCTTGGGCATAGGCCGCACTGGATTCGGTCATGAAAACGGTAGCAAGCTGGTTCACCAATTCGTTTTCGGCTCGGCCCAGCATTACTTCAGCGCTGGGGTTCACGCGAATCAACATCTGACGGCGAACCACGACGCACGCCACCGAGCTGGTCCTAAACCACTTCCAAAAGCTTTCTTCTTGACGCTCCGAGACCTCGGCGGCGTTTTGCCGGCGTTCCGAGAAATTTCCCTGGG
>CAJYBS010000197.1 GCA_913064795.1 uncultured Gammaproteobacteria bacterium | reverse complement strand
CTGCCTTCCTTGGCCCAACCTAAGCGCAGCCTTGAGCATCGCGCCTGATTCGCAACTGAGGAAACCGGCGAATACAGCTGGTGAGTAAAGTCAGCCAATAAAGCTGGTGAATAAAGTCAGCCATTAAAGATAGCCATTAAAGACAGGCAATAAAAACAGTCCATAAGAAAATCATCAAAACCGCGTTCCAACCATATCCCTGACTTCTTTGGACAGCTTTTTTGAACGATTCATCTTCAATCAACATAAATATTTTTCAGTGAACAAATTTACCGCGTTTCAAGGTCAATCTGGACAGCAAGCCAATGTGCAACATGCGGCCCTACATTGCTTGACAAACTACAGCTTCTTAAGAGGGGCATCACACCCGGAAGAGATGGTCCATCAGGCCGCCGAGCTTGGCTACACAGCACTCGCCATCACCGATGAGTGTTCTATGGCCGGTGCCGTCAAGGCTCACATCGCAGCCAAGTCCCGCCAAATAAAATTGATCATCGGCAGCTTTCTAACACTCGACCAGGACACGAACCTTATACTGCTCGCAAAAGATCGGCAGGGCTATGGCGCTATCTGCAATCTCATCAGCCTTGGCAGACGACGATCAAAAAAAGGCGAATACCATCTTGAACTTGAAGACTTCCAAGGGATTAACAGCCATATTTTTTGCATCTGGATCCCAAGTCTTCAGAACCTAAAAACACAAAACCAGCAAGCAACAAGGCTTAAACAACTCTTTGGCGAGCAACTGAGAATTGGCGCAGCCTTCGGTATGAATGGTTTTGACCGACAAACAACAGCCCAGATCAAATCTTTAGCAGCGTTGCATACGATCGCGGTGGTCGCCTGTGACGAAGCCCACATGCACGCCCCCAACAGAAAACCGCTCCTCGATGTCCTTTGTGGGATAAGACATGGTGTATCGATCAAAATGGCGGGTCGATTATTGCAAAGCAATGGCGAGCGCCACCTTAAATCGATTACTGAACTGAGCGCACTGTATCCAGCAGCATGGCGCAATGCCGCGCTTGCTCTGGCCGCTGAATGCACCTTCTCACTGGACGAATTACGATACGAGTACCCTGAAGAATTGGTACCGGAAGGACTCTCAGCAGGTAAATATCTGGCCAATTTGACTTGGGCTGGAGCAACTCAACGCTGGCCAGAGGGCATTCCCGATCAGATCGCGGTTCAGATCAAGCACGAACTCGATCTGATTCAAGAACTTCACTACGAATACTATTTCTTAACTGTTTTTGACATTGTTCGATTTGCCAAAGACCAAGACATTCTCTGCCAAGGCCGAGGCTCGGCTGCTAACAGCGCCGTCTGCTATTGCCTTGAGATCACCGAGGTCAATCCAGCAGAAGTGAGCCTATTGTTCGAACGATTCATTTCTAAAGAACGGGACGAGCCTCCCGACATCGATGTTGATTTTGAACATTCTCGGCGAGAAGAGGTCATACAGTACCTCTACAAAAAATATTCTCGCGAGCGCGCGGCCCTGGCTGCAACCGTTGTCACCTACCGGCCTAAAAGTGCCATACGCGATGTTGGCAAGGCCTTGGGGCTTGATACACACCTTGTCGATAAAATTGCCAGCAACATTTCTTGGTGGGATCGCAAGGCGTCGCTGGTTGAGCGCTTTGAAGAAGCCGGTGTCAGTGGGCACAACGCCGTCATTAATCAATACATCGACTTGGTCGACGAAATTCTGGGCTTCCCAAGACACCTCTCACAGCATGTCGGGGGCTTCGTCATTTCAAGCGGTCCGTTGTCACAGCTGGTCCCCATCGAAAACGCAGCCATGCCCGACAGGACCATTATACAGTGGGACAAAAATGACCTAGAGGCATTGGGCCTGCTGAAGATTGATATTCTTGCACTGGGCATGCTGACAGCCATCAGGAAATCGATCGACCTGGTTAACCAAATTCGACCCAATGCCATTACGGTTGCCAGTATTCCCAGAGAAGACCGGGCAACCTATGAAATGCTTCAACGCGGGGACAGCATCGGTGTCTTTCAAGTTGAATCCCGGGCTCAAATGGCAATGCTGCCTCGGCTCAAACCTGCAACCTATTACGACCTCGTCATTCAGGTGGCCATTGTTCGCCCTGGCCCGATTCAAGGAAAGATGGTTCATCCTTACCTACAGCGACGTCAGGGGAACGCCAGCGTCAGCTACGCCAATGAGGGTGTGCGCTCGGTTCTCGAGAGAACATTGGGCGTACCTATTTTTCAAGAACAAGTCATTAAACTTGCGGTTGTCGCTGCTGGCTTTACCCCAGGTGAAGCCGATCAGCTACGCCGGGCCATGGCAGCATGGAAACGCAAGGGCGGGCTCAGCCATTTCGGCGACAAACTGATTCAAGGCATGCTTGACCGAGGGCACGATCTTGACTTTGCTGAACGACTTTTTGAGCAAATTAAGGGCTTCGGTGACTACGGCTTTCCAGAATCACACGCCGCAAGCTTTGCACTCTTGGTCTACCTTTCCGCGTGGTTAAAACGCCACGAACCCGCCGCCTTTTACTGCGGCTTACTCAACAGTCAACCCATGGGGTTTTATAGCCCCTCACAGCTGATCCAAGATGCTCAGCGGCACAACTTAGACATCCGCCCTGTGGATGTTTTAGCCAGCGATTGGGAGTGTACACTCGAAACTCCAGACCGTTGCGAGCGGTTAATCCATCAAAACGAACAGGCACAGCCAGCGATTCGGCTGGGATTTCAACGCATCAAAGGTCTCAGCGAAGCCGGCGCACGCCGACTGATTGAATGCCGAGATCAGATCAAGGCACCAACCCTGAAAGCCCTGCAACACAATGCACAACTCGATGAGCGAGACCTTAACTGCCTCGTTGAATCCGGCGCCTTCAAAGCAATCTCGGGGCATCGCCATGAAAGTCATTGGCAGGCTACTGGCATACACGATCCAGCACCCTTATTTCGGCCTCTAGCCCATCAACCCGAGCCAGCAGCCCCGTTGCCCGTACCCTCGGAAATCGACGATGTAAGAGCTGACTATCAAAGCTTGAGATTAACTCTTGGCAGGCACCCTATGGCAATTATTAGGCCGAGTCATCCGCATCTACGAACCTGCGCCCGTGCTGCAGACTTATCTCAGATTCGTCATGGCCGATTTATTGATGTTGCCGGTCTTGTTACCGGTCGGCAGCGCCCATCCACAGCGTCAGGTATTATTTTCATGACGCTAGAGGACGAAACAGACAACATCAATATTGTAATCTTCAATCATGTACTGGCACGTTTTAGAGCCACCATATTGAGAGGGCAATTGGTTCGCGTTAAGGGTATTCTTGAACGACAGGAATCAGTCATCCATGTTGTTGCTGGGCAGATCGAGGACCTCAGTCACCTATTAAATGATTTCAACATGAAGTCCAGGGACTTTCATTAACCAGCGCTGAGCGGCAGTCTCCTAGCGACAACAAATTGTCCTCCTCTATCCGAAGCCAAGCAGACAGTTTTTATGCAAATAACCGAATCCGCTTCGACCAAAGGCGTTTATACGGAGGGACCCGTCACACGCCACATTTTCAACATCTCGAGCGTCATGATCTTGGGTTTTATGGCCATGACCCTGGGCAATCTCATCGAGCTCTACTACATCGGCCGGATCAGCATGGAGGCATTAGCCGCGATCGCTTTTATGTTTCCAATCATCATGGCCCTTGGAGCGATCACACGGGGTATCGGCATCGGCGCGGCCAGCCTGGTTGCACAGGCTATGAGCCAGACCCAGCATTCGCGAACAGCCGAGCTCGTGACACACTGTTACATCCTTGTGACGCTCATCACATTTTCAATCGCATTACTTGGAGGCGTCTTCTCACACAACATTCTGAATTTCCTTGGCGCAAGGGGCCAAGTACTCGACCTTAGCACCCAATACAGTCATATTTTTTTTCTTGGGTTTCCCGCCATGGGGCTGGCGATGGTTTCCAACGGATTGATCCGCGCCTATGGGGACCCAACCTTCCCAGGTTACATCATGACCATCGCGCCTTTAATCCAGGTTATTCTTGGGCCCTTCCTCATCTTCGGGTGGGCAGGCGCTCCCGTTCTCGGGATTCAAGGCGCCGCTTGGGCTTTCGTCGGCGGTGCCGGGGCGCAATTGGTCCTGGCTCTTTACTGGTATTTGGTCAAACGACGCCTAGCGCACTTTTCTTTGGTGGGCTTGATTAACAATTGCCGAGACATTCTCCAAGTCGGAATACCCGCCGCTGCCACCAACCTCATCGCTCCGGTCTCCCTCGCACTGATCACATTTTTGTTATCCGACTTTGGGGATGCAGTGATCGCAGGCTTCGCCGTGGCCAGCCGCATTGAATCCGTGGTTGCCATGGTGGTCATCGGAATTGCCACCAGCGTCGTGCCACTGGTCGGACAAAACTGGGCAGCTCAAGAATATGCCCGGGTTAACCAAAGTCTCACGATCTGCTACATCGCCTGTATTGTCTGGGGCGTTACCGCAGCGATTATCATGTGGGCCGGCGGGGCAACATTTGTGCGAAGCATTAACGACGATCCAAGCGTGCTTAAGGTCGCCGTGCTCTATCTTCATATCGTTCCAATTTCTATAGGGTTGATGGGTATGATGACTGTAGCTACCCACGGGTTTAATGCGCTTCGAAGACCCTTGCCGGCACTGATTTTATCGGTTGCGCGACTGCTTGTGATCTATCTGCCCTTGGCGCTGCTAGCGCGCGCCATCTTTGGCTATGAAGGCATTTTTTGGGCAACTGCCTTTACGAATCTTTTGCTAGGCCTTGTCTCTGCGGTTTGGCTCCAAAAAATGTTGAAGCGCCTTCGATCTGAGCCCTCTGGGGCTACTACAGGGAGCCTGGATCCAAACAATCATCGATCACAGCAATCACGATAACATCTTCATTCATCCAAGCGTCGCAACCCTCAGATGAACGGCGCATTTGAA
>CAJYBS010000196.1 GCA_913064795.1 uncultured Gammaproteobacteria bacterium | reverse complement strand
TTATTTGTTGGATTTGTGCCTTTAAATAACTTAATTTATTCATTTATATTATTTTGTGATGATAAGCGGTAAAAATAGTAGAGCTACGCCATGCTTCGATGGCACCAGTAATTGGGGGGAGATCCGGGAGCGCAAAATCAACGCATTGTGCGTTAGAAAATTGACGAACAATGCTCGAGTAAGACGGCTGACAAGCTATTGGTTGTTCAAGACCGAGTGAAAAGTTCTACTCGCTGATCCGTCTTCGGGTGCGAGTAGAAAATGACGTCCCAGAGACAATCTGCTGACGAGAAGTACCAAAAACAATGCAGTCTTAAAACGAGAGCAGCGCCAGAGGGTTGCGGGCCTGTTGCTTGGAGACATCGGTTCTTAAGTGCGCAAGCGCATCAGGATGTACTGCTCTGAGAGCTTCTTAAATTAAGCCCGACTCGATTAGATAAACAGCCCTTGCTCAACTGACCAGATTGTAAACGGTTGCAGCGGTTTGACTGAACATCTGATCTTGCGCTTTGTTGGAATACCCGCCGACCATTTTTTTAAATGCGTTATAGAGCGTGTGATAACCAATCGAAAACTTATCGACCGGGAAGTTGCTCTCGAGCATGCAGCGCTCCGGGCCAAAGCAGTCGATCATGTGGTGATAGTAGCGTGCTTGGGCTTCAACCAGCTCGTCGCTTGAAGCGGGATAGTCTCGTTCGCACCACCCAAAGCCGTTATCCGGCATCGCAAGCCCGCCAAGTTTAGCGACCACATTCGGGCAATTTTCTGCGAGGGTCTCCATATCGCGTTGCCATTCAGAAAAAATTGGCTCTCTCTGGCCAGCGAAAGGCCCGACACCGAGGGGTGTGCCGAAGTGATCGAGAACCATGACGGTTTCTGGGCACTCGAGTGCGAGGTCGATAAATGCTCTATTTTGATAATGGTAATGCCAAGTATCAAAAGTCAGACCCAGGTCTCCCAGCATTCTGACGCCCGCTCGATAGTCTGAATCTTCGTAGAGATCTTTTGGCGCCCGACCGGCAATGGTCAGGGTCTCCGGGTAGAGCGCGTGAGCACCAGCGTGACGAATACCACGAAATAAGCCGCGCCCGGCTTCTTGGTGCTTTTGGAGTAGGCGCTCAAGTCGACGACCTAACCTTAAGTCGACATGACCAACAATTCCGCTGATGGTGGCACGCTCGTTATTGGAACGGCTGCGCTCTGCCTCTTCGGCAACAAATGTGGTTTCACCCAAGGACTGCTCGTGTGCTGGCCCTTCCTGCAAATACTCGGCGCCGCACTCCACAAAAACCGTTTGGGTAATGGTGTGCCCTGACGTTGTGTCCTGCCAGAGGTCTTCGAGCAGGTAATCACGGCCTCGGCGTCGCCATAGGTGGTGGTGCGGGTCGATGATAGACCGCTCAGGGTCAATGGTCTCCTCTTGTACTTTGGATAGCCAAGAGATTGTTCCGGCTTCAGGATGCATGGGTCGCCTTGATAGTCTGGTTCAGAAAGTATCGCTCCATTGATTGATCCTGGCGGTTAGTAGGCCACCGCGTCCCTCCCGTTGGCGGAGGCAGAACGGCTATAGCCAGGCTTCGTTTTTGAGATCAAAGGACCTCCCGTGAAAGGAACAGTACATTATGAAGTGCGTGGACAATCCGCGCTGCTCAGCATTGACAACCCGCCAGTTAACCCATTGTCCTCGGGCGTCCGTCAGGGTCTTTTCGATGGCATGACTCAGGCCCTCGCCGATGACGCGGTCAAGGCCGTCGTGATAACCGGACTTAATCGCGCTTTTATTGCCGGCGCGGACATCAGTGAATTTGGCGCTGCGGCAACGGCTGGTGCGAGCCTTAATGACGTTTTAAATCTGATGGAAAACAGTGAGAAACCTGTCGTCGCAGCCATCAATGGCACGGCTTTTGGCGGCGGACTAGAAGTCGCCTTGTGCTGCGATTACCGCGTTGCGGTCCGTTCTGCCCCAGTGGGTTTGCCTGAAGTTAAATTGGGGCTTTTACCGGGTGCAGGCGGCACCCAGCGGCTGCCAAGACTGATTGGCGCTGAAGCCGCCATTGGGGCCATCGTGTCAGGAAGCCCGATAGCGGCACCTGATGCTCTTAAACTCGGCATTGTTGATCAAGTCGTGGATGAGGATGTCGTTTCTGCAGCGCTCGCGTTTTCGGATCAGATCATTGATTCCGGGAGTCCGACACGAAAAATTAGAAATCTTACCGACAAGGTCATTGCCGATCGAGAGCGGCAGGATCTGTTTGTACAGGCTGCTGCAAACCTTGATCAAACCCATCGAGGGCAGTTCGCGCCTGCACAGATTTTGAAGTGTATCGAAGCCGCGGTTTATTCCGATGATTTTGATGCGGGTATGGCGGTCGAGCGTTCCTGTTTTGGAGAATGTTTAGCGCATCCGCAGCGAGAAGCCTTGATTCATATCTTTTTTGCCGAGCGTGCAGCGAACAAAATCCCTGGGCTCTCAAAGGAGACGCCGTTAATCGATATACAAAGTGCCGCGGTTATCGGCGCAGGGACAATGGGCGGCGGTATCGCCATGTGTTTTGCGAATGCGGGTATCTCAGTTCAGATTCATGATAACGACCCTGAAGGGCTTCAGCGCGGCTTAAAGGTGATTGAGGGCAATTACGCGAGAACCGTCGCGAAGGGTAGGCTGTCCCAGCAAGCGATGGATGAGCGTATGGCGCTGATTCAGCCGGCGGCGACCCTTGAGGCCTTTGGTGATGCCGACGTGGTCATTGAGGCGGTCTACGAAAATCTCGACCTAAAAAAAGAAATCTTTACCAAGCTTGATGCGATTATGAAGCCCGGCGCACTGCTAGCGACCAATACCTCCGGTCTTGACGTCGACGCAATCGCAGCCTGCACGAGTCGCCCAGAATTTGTTTGCGGGATGCATTTCTTCAGCCCGGCCAATGTAATGCGTTTACTTGAGGTGGTTCGCGGCGAAGCCTCATCACCCCAAACATTAGGAACCGCGATGGCATTGGGAAAGCGGCTGGGTAAAGTGAGTGTAATGGCCGGTAATTGTCCGGGTTTTATCGGTAACCGAATGATTGGCGGTTATAGTCGCCAGGCCAATTTAATGATTCTCGAAGGCGCGACGCCCGAGCAGGTCGATTCGGTGATCTACCAATTTGGTTTAGCCATGGGACCCTTTGCGATGGCCGATATGGTTGGACTGGATCTCGGATGGCGCGCTCGCAAGATGCAAGGCGGCTCTAACGAGATTACCGCCCGAATCCCAGATGCATTGTGTGAGCTTGATCGGTATGGCCAAAAAAATGGCTTGGGCTACTACCGCTACGAAGCAGGCAGCCGAGCGCCGATCCCAGATCCTGTGTCCTTAGAAGTGATTGAACGTGTCTCTGGAGATTTGGGTTACAAGCGCAAAGCGTTCTCTGATGACGAAATCCTCAAGCGTTGTATCTATCCGCTGGTCAATATTGGTGCTCAATTGCTGGATGAAGGTCATGCCCTGAGAGCCGGGGATATTGATACGGTTTATGTTAATGGTTATGGCTTTCCTTCACATATTGGCGGTCCGATGTGGTTTGCAGATGCCCAGGGGTTGGATCAAGTCCTCGCGGATATTCGCCGATTCCACGAGGAAACCGGCGATGACGCCTGGAAACCAGCACCCTTGCTCGAACGATTGGTTGCTGAGGGAAAATCATTCGCATCCCTTGATGCTTGAGCCTTTGGATGACTTTTGAAATGAACGAGCTGCTTCCTGCGGTCTTTAAGCATCGGTCGATGATGTTGGTTCGGGTCCATGGCCCGGCTGCCTTGTCCCGCATAGCCAAGGCGCTGTACGTACTGGCTGCCGCCGTGCTCGGTCTTGTAGGGCTCATCGGCCTTGTGTTGCCAATTTTGCCAGGTGTACTGTTGTTGATGATTTCGGCAACCTTGTTGTCTAAGGTATGGCCAGCTTTTGGTGTTTGGCTCGAGCGTCAGCCGCTTGTAGCCAGCGTTCGATCTGCATTCTTGGATTGGCGGTCGAGAAGGTTATGGGGATCGAATCGATTCTATGGAGGGCTAAAGGATCGGTTGAAAGAGGGGCTGCCAAAAAAGATTGGGCGTCGATTCAAGGCGCTGGTCGGGGGGCTCCCAGGCCAACTAATGACTGGAGTTCGATATCTTGCAAACGTTTTTGCGCAGTTCAAATCATGATCGCAGCTGATGTTGTTGTGCCCGGGTTGAACACGCTTTGAGCCGTGTAGTGACCGAGCTTTTTCAGGAGAAATGGCGCGCCATTTCGACCTCTGATCCGCTTAAGTCGGTGGTCTCTGGGGGCGCGCTGGCGAGTTCTATGGCCGAAGTTTTCATGGCAGGTTATCAGACTGCCATGCGGCAAAGCTTTGGCTTTGACGGTCCTGATTGGGCGGCATTTTGTGTCAGCGAGGGCGCTGATGGGTATCCGCCTGTAACCATTAATGAGGATGGTACCCTATCAGGATATAAGACGTGGGTGGCTGCAGCGGCGGTGACGCAGCAGTTTTTGCTGAAAGTCGGCCGCGGCGCTGAGGCGCGCTATCTTGTTTTAGCTCGCGATGCGCCTGGACTCACCATTGAAATGAAGGCAGAAGCGGAATTCTTGCCTGAACTGGGCGTTGGAAGACTTGCCCTAGATCACGTCTTTATGGGTCCGGCCTTAACTTTAGACCGAAGCCAGCTTAAGGCTTTTCCCAAGATTGAAGCAGGCTGTATTCTTTTGGCATTCCTAGGCTTCCTTCAGGCGAATGGCCGGAGAGATGTGGGGGCTATAATCGAAACTTTGGGCCCTCAGGTGATGGCTGAACCCCTCGGCCCCGCTCTCAAAGAATTAGCGCTCGCTATTCAGAACCAGTTGGTCGGTGATTCTGATCTTGATGTTTCAATGAGGCATTGGGGACGTGATCGCCGAGTGATCGATCAGTAATTAAAAATCCGGGCTTAAGTGTTTTGCGGAGAGGC
>CAJYBS010000195.1 GCA_913064795.1 uncultured Gammaproteobacteria bacterium | reverse complement strand
AATCCCATGTTACCTGCTGCAGGGGCCGCAGATGCAGGACGACCTGCGAATTTAAGGTGCAGATTGTCGTCAATTCTGAGCAAGGTCCTGCGCATATGGTGTTGGCTACTATACCAAGCACCTTGATTCATCGGCTCTTCCTGACACCAAATGACTTCTGAAATTTCGGTATAGGCTCTGACCGCCTCCTCAAGAACCATTTCGGGAAACGGATAGAGCTGCTCAACTCGAATAATCGCGACATGATTGAGATCTTTCCCATCTCTCGCATTCAACAGATCGTAATAGACCTTACCGCTGCATAAAATCACTCGCGTAACTCGCTCCGCCGCTTCTTCACGGCTTTGATCTGCCAACACGGGATCAAACTGACCGTCGGTTAATGCGCTGACCGAAGAAATCGCATCTGGATGTCGCAACAAGCTCTTTGGCGTCAGGACAATCAGCGGTTTCCGACAGGGGCTGATCATTTGTCGCCGTAATAAGTGGAACATCTGTGCGGGTGTTGTTGGCACACACACCTGAATATTGTGCTCGGCGGAGAGTTGGAGATAACGTTCAAGTCGCGCAGATGAATGCTCTGGTCCGGCGCCCTCGTAACCATGAGGCAGCAACAACGTTAAGCCTGATAAGCGTGCCCACTTATGCTCGCCACTGGTAATAAACTGATCAATGACCACCTGAGCACCATTGGCAAAGTCGCCGAACTGAGCTTCCCAGATCACCAAAGTACCCGGGCTCGTCTGTGAATAGCCGTACTCAAAGGCAAGCACGGCCTCCTCTGAAAGGAGTGAGTCGTAAAGCACAAACCGTCCGTCAGTGCCTAAACGCTGGATCGGAATAACCGCTTCACCGGTCTGCTGGTCATGTAAAACCGCATGACGATGTGCGAAGGTACCGCGACCAACATCCTGTCCTGTCAACCGCACATTAAAACCTTGGTCCAGAAGACTCGCATAGGCCATCATTTCGGCGTATCCCCAGTTGCAGGGTATCTCGCCTTCACTCATCGCTTCCCGATCGGCAATGATTTTCTTAACCTGGCGGTGTAGCGATGTTGATTCTGCTGTCTCTGCCATCGCGCTCGAAAGCGCCTTCAACCGAGATTTGTCAAATCGAGTATCCGAGGGTGCATCCCAGTCATGTCCGAGGTGCGGCGTCCAGTCCACGTAGAGCTTCGTGTTCGGTTCTTGCAAATAATCCCAAGCCACGGCTTTACCCTCATCGAGGGCATCCCGATAAGCGATGATCCGGCGCTCATATTCGGCAAGGTCGATTGCGCCCTCTTGAATCAGTTGCTGCGAAAATTGCGATAACGTGGTGGGGTGCTTGCGAATCGCCTCGTACATCTTCGGTTGCGTAATCGCTGGCTCATCTCCTTCATTATGGCCACGACGGCGATAGCAGACAATATCGATGACCACATCCTTCTTAAAAGTCATTCGATAATCGAGCGCCAATTGCGAAACAAAGAGCACCGCCACCGGATCATCACCATTCACATGAAAGATCGGCGCTTGAACCATTTTTGCAACTTCAGTGCAGTAACGGGTTGATCGTGCATCAGAGGGTTCGCTGATGGTGTAACCGATTTGATTATTGATAATGATGTGAAGCGTGCCGCCGGTATAAAAACCGCGGGTCTGGGACATCTGAAACGTCTCCATGACCACACCCTGCCCAGCAAATGCGGCATCGCCATGTACGTTGATCGCCAAAACCTTGTCCCCAAGGCCGTCTTCACGTCGATCCATTCGCGCTCGAACCGAGCCTGCGATGACCGGCGCAGCGATCTCAAGATGGCTTGGATTAAAACCTAGCGCTAGGTGCATCTCTCCGCCGGGGGTCATTAGGTTAGAGGAAAAACCTTGGTGGTATTTCACATCACCAGAGCCTTCCGAGGGGACATAGCGGCCCTCAAATTCGTCGAACAAAGCCTCAGGGTCCTTGCCTAGCAGATTGACCAGAACGTTTAGCCTGCCCCGATGGGCCATACCAATCACAGTTTCAACGACGCCTGAAGCACCCGCGCGATGGATCAGTTCTGCCAGGCAACAGATAAAGGTCTCGGCACCCTCCAGTCCAAACCGCTTCGTCCCGGGATATTTTTTACCCAAATACTGCTCTAACCCCTCCGCGGCCAGGATACGGTCCAGCAATCGACGCTTAGTCCCTTGTCCGTAGTAAGGCTTTGTACGAGACCGTTCCATGCGTTCTTGAACCCAGGTTTGTTCCGTCTGATCCGTGATGTGCATGTATTCCGCACCGATCGAGCCGCAATAAGTTTCTTCTAGCGCTGTGATAATCTCAGACAAGGATGCTTGGGGGCGATCCATCGCTAGATTACCCACTTGAAACAATGTGTCTCTATCGGCATCAGAAAGACCGTGGTATTCAAGGGTTAGTGACGGAACCGATTCAGGAGGAGTCAAGCCAAGCGGATCAAGCTTCGCCTTTAGATGGCCTCGACGACGGTAGCCGTTAATGATTTCTCCCACGGAGAACTGTTTGCGCTCATGTTGGCTTGAAACTGAGGCTGCGGACGCTGGCACGACCCTCGACTGGTTTTTTGCCAAAAGCCGAAAATGTTCTTGAACCGTGGAATGAGGCAGGTCTTGCTGATGAACGTCGTCACCTGATGGGGGAAGACCATCAAAATAAGCCCGCCAAGAGGGCGAGCAGTCGCTAGGGTCTTTTAAGTAGGCCTCATATAAGGCCTCAACGTAAGCTGCGTTCACCCCAGTTATTTCTCCCGAAACGAGGGTTTCGGCTTTGAAGCGGTCTTGCATTAATCCAACCCTGCCTTACAGGCGGGCCATTGTATCCAACCTAGGCGCGCTTCGGTATGCCCTGGGCCATCTAATTGACACTTTTGCGGCGGGTTGCCTCGGCTAAACCGCCCGTTCCATCAGCATATTGCGGATATGGCCGATGGCGCGTGTGGGGTTGAGCCCTTTTGGGCAGACGCTGACACAGTTCATAATGCCGCGGCAACGAAATACACTGAAAGGATCTTCTAAGTCGCTCAGCCGTTCCTCTGTTGCCGTATCACGACTGTCTGCAATAAATCGATAAGCCTGGAGCAGACCGGCTGGCCCAATAAACTTATCTGGGTTCCACCAAAAACTAGGACAGGAAGTGGAACAGCAGGCGCATAAAATACATTCGTACAAACCATCTAGCTTTTGTCGATCCTCAGGGCGTTGGAGACGCTCCATCTTGGGCGGGAGAGTATCGTTGATCAAATAGGGCTGAACCTTTTTGTAATTCTCATAAAACTGAGTCATATCGACTACGAGGTCCCGGACCACCGGCAGCCCAGGCAGCGGTCGTATTTTTAGTTTATCCCCACGAACGACCTCAGACACTGGGGTGATACAGGCCAGCCCGTTCTTACCGTTCATGTTGACTCCGTCGGAACCACAAACCCCCTCTCTGCAAGAGCGTCGATAGGTCACCGAGGGGTCCTGCTCCTTGATCAAAGCCATGACATCTAGAACCATCAAATCCTTACCCTTGGGTAGATCGATGGCATAGTCCTCCATGTAAGGCCGGTCGTCTGTCTCAGGGTTAAACCGATAAACACTGACTTGCATAACAAAGATCCTTTTCTAACTTCCTAAACGCTTCTTAAAAACTTCTGATTTAACAGGTTTTTTTATCAAAGCTTTCTATCACCGAGCTGTTTCGGCTGCTTTTAAATGTTGCTCATGCTCACCCAATTCAACCCCCGATCCAAGGCTCGGCTGCCTAATAGCTTCTGATCTTGGGTTCAAAAGTCTCAACGGTTTTAGGCGTAAAATTAACCGACCGCTGGCTTAAAGCTTTTGCCTTTGGATCATAGATCGAGTGGGCCAGCCACTGCTCATCGTCTCGCTCAGTATAATCGTCTCTTGCATGGGCTCCCCGACTTTCTTTTCTTCCCTCGGCACTGAATGCTGTGGCTTCTGCGATCTCTAGCAGATTATCAAGTTCGAGAGCTTCCAATCGCGCCGTATTAAACGCTCCCGATTTATCGGCAAGATACGCGCTTTCGATTCTTTCGCGGAGATCGCTCAGCTTTTTGATCCCTTCCTGCATGGGCGCTTCCTTTCGGAAGACACCGAAATTCAGCTGCATGCACTCTTGTAGCTCGCGCTTGAGCTGCGCAGGCGACTCGCCCGAGTCTGTGGATTGATTCCAACGATCAAGACGACCCATGGCTTGCTCAACATCCGATTCGCTCGAAGATTGTAGGCTAATGCCGTTAGTCAACGCTTCATTGATGTAGATCCCGGCCGCCCGCCCGAACACCACCAAATCAAGCAGCGAATTGCCACCGAGACGATTAGCCCCGTGGACCGACACACAGGCGGCCGCGCCAACCGCAGACAAGCCATGTACAAGCTGATCCTGGCCCGTCGGGTCGACCGTAAAGGCGCGCCCATGGATATTCGTAGGCAGCCCCCCCATCATATAATGGCAGGTGGGGACCACTGGGATGGGCTCCTTAACGGGGTCAACGTGGGCAAACGTCTTCGATAGCTCAACAATGCCTGGCAGCCTTGAATGCAGAATATCCTCGCCCAAGTGATCGAGTTTTAACAAAACATGATCGCCTTGCTCGCCAGCTCCGCGGCCTTCGAGGATCTCTAACACCATGCTTCGAGCGACGACATCTCTGCCCGCCAAGTCCTTCGCGTTGGGCGCATAGCGCTCCATAAACCGCTCACCATCTTTATTGACCAGATAGCCGCCTTCACCCCGACAGCCTTCGCTCACTAGGTTTCCCGCACCGGCAGCGCCAGTCGGATGAACCTGCCACATCTCCATATCTTGCTGCACGAATCCGGCACGAAGTGCCATACCGGTACCGTCACCCGTATTCATTAACGCATTGGTCGTCGAAGCATAGATTCGCCCAGCACCGCCGGTCGCCAGCACCGTGGCTTTCGACTTGATGTAAGATACTTCGCCGGTTTCCATGCAG
>CAJYBS010000194.1 GCA_913064795.1 uncultured Gammaproteobacteria bacterium | reverse complement strand
TGCAATTTTTGCGCCGCCGTCTTACTCGGCCAGCAACTTTTCATGGACAATCACTCGAAGAGGGCGAGGTCGTTCATGTAATTATGGGTTCGGCCAACCGAGATAGTGCGGTCTATGACAGCGCAGATGAATTTTTGTTGACCCGAGAAAAAAATCATCACCATACCTTTGGCTTTGGTATCCACTTTTGTATTGGCGCGCCCCTGGCGCGTCTTGAAGCGAAGCTCGCGCTGAAGCATCTTCTGCATCGGTACCCGGGTTTGCAAAGGGGGGATGGCGACAACGAGCGTGTGGCATCGCATTTGCTGAGGGGGTTCCATCACCTCTCACTGCGCTTTTCTAAAACGACCTAGGGGTCGCTGTAGAAAAAATTGTGGTAACGATGAATCGGGGATGATGACCAAGTTCGCTAGATCTCCTGCAGTCCGCCCGCCAAATTCCCTGCGGATCATCAATCGAACCAATCAATCGGATAGAGGCACTATGATTTCTAAGCGCTTAGGTTCGGCTTGTCAGTGTTGAGCCTGCGAGCGCTGGCCTCTGCCGCCGCAAGCGGGTTTAATTGATTCATGAAGACGAACACGCTTAATCAATGGGGGCCGGGGTTTATGGTCGCCGCGGCGTTCATCGGACCCGGGACGATTACGACGGCCAGTCGCGTCGGCGCCAGTGCAGGGCTAACTCTCGTGTGGGCATTGCTATTCTCGTTGGTCGCGACCTATGTGCTGCAGGAGATTGCCCTTAGATTGGGTTTAATGACCCGCCAAAGTTTGGCCGGATTTTTGCGGTCCAGTCTCACGGGTCATGTTTTGAAATGGCCGATTTTGGGTTTGGTGCTGGTCGCTATCTTCTTTGGCAATGGGGCTTACCAAAGCGGGAATCTTCTTGGCGCGATGGTGGGTGCATCCCAATTTATTGATCTCTCGCATGAAGCGCTGATCATTGGCATTGTTCTGATCGCAGGCCTTTTATTGGCCTCGGGTTGGTACCGTTTGGTTGAAGGCGCGCTGATTTTTTTGGTCGGCTTGATGGCCTTGGTGTTCATGACTGCAGCGGCCATTGGCCTGCTGCAGTCTGATATTTCAATCCCAGAATGGATCGATTGGCGATGGCCGTCATCGGAAGATGCGCTGGTGATTGCGCTGGTGGGTACCACCGTCGTGCCCTATAACTTGTTCTTGCATGCCTCGCTGGTCCAAGAGAAGTGGCGCGTTGATGTACCCCTCGGCGTTGCCATCAGACAGGCCCGGCGTGATCTGCTGGTATCGGTCTTGGTCGGCGGGCTTGTGACGCTCTCGGTCATAATCGCTGCCCGGGCCGCTTTTTTTGGGAACGCGGCGCCGCCGGACCTTGCGGGGTTCGCACAAGTTTTGACCCCGGTTCTGGGCAACGCCGCGGGTGCCTGTTTTGCGCTGGGGTTGATCGCGGCTGGATTGACCAGCGCAATGACGGCGCCGCTCGCTGCAGCGTATGTGGTCACCGGCGCTCTGGGGTGGCGGTCCGAAATGGCGGGTCTTGGGTTTAAATTGACTTGGTTGCTCGTGCTGCTCACCGGTGCTGGAGTCGCCGTCACCGGGGTGGCTCCAATGGGAGCGATTGTTGTGGCTCAGTATGCCAATGGCTTAATGCTGCCTTTAATTGCCGTGATTCTATTTTGGTTATCTTTACGGTCCGAGGACCTGCAAGTGGGTATGCTGCGCCGAGGGGCAGCGGTGGGGGTGATTCTGCTTTGCACGATCCTGACCGCCGAGAAATTATTCTAAGGTTGCCCGTCCAGGTTGATGGCTTTTTTTGAAGGCCTTGTTTGAGGGGTGAAGGCGTTTGCTGAGCCTCTTTTGACAGTAACGCCCAAGGCTGCCCTGGGCCTTGGTCTTGTAGAGTTGGGAATTTGCTCGGACCTGAAATGACGACCTGGGTGGGTTACGGCATCCCCAGGTCCGAAGCAGACCCCTGTCAGGGATTCGAGCCTTGAGCATCCAGCCTTAAACATCCAGTCTTAAGCATCCAGAGGTGAGCCATGGGCCCCAGCGTTACGCTGACAGCGCGGCCTTAGACTTTAATCGTCCGCTGATTTTAACAGCCTGTCGATTTGAAAAGCCTGTTGATTAAACAAGCAGGTCAGGCGGGCAGCATTTGCTCGGCCTTGAGGGCCCTGGATAGGGGATGATCAGCGGCTCTGAGTTCTGCACTCCAGTCTTGCCACAGATCATCGGGTGTGGGCTTGCACCGCTGTGTATCAAGATCGACATGGTTGTAATCGAAGAGCAGGGCCTGCCTGATGGTCTTGTGTTCGCCTTTGTGGTGTCCCGCCATATGCCCCAGACGATGATGCCAAAGCACAACGCTGCCTTTTTTGCCGTAGCAATCGACGGGTTGGGTGTCAGCCTCAACGTCTTTGACCGCTTGCAGGTAGGCAGAGGGATGAAGTATGCCCTTGTGGGCAGGCAGGTGATCATAAAATGGGATTCTGGCTTGATCGTAAGGCATCGGGAATAGCGGAGCAAACCGTTGGTGGCTGCCCGGCCAAACCTTAAAAGCGCCGCTATCGGGAGGGCAATCTTCAAGCAAACAGACCCACCCAAAATGAAAAGGGTGGCCGTCGGTATGAAGCCCATCTTCTGCCCCGGCGAGGGTTGAATTGGGTAGCGTGGCATAGATTCCCCGAACGCCCTCGGTATTTTGCGGATCGACCGGGCCTTCAGGCCAGGCTTGCCCTAGATGACCCATCGGCTTGCCATCGACCTTGGGTGGTCGAATGTTGCCTTCGCCCAGTAATTGCTCGCCCCATTGCCAAAGCTGGGGGTGAGTCATGGCATCAATCAAGGGTTGACGGGTCCCGCAGGCTCGGTATTGCCATTTGTCCCTGTGAACAAACAGCGTTGCATCGCTTGACCAGTCTTGCTCGGGAAGGGGCTGATAGCTGTCGGGATCATGTCGGCGCAGCGACGACGGCGCGCTTTCCCACATTAGATCGACGAGTTCATCACAGACCTCACTCGGCAGCACGTCGGGCTTGATTAAATAGCCGTAGGTTTTGAAGAAGCAGAGTTCTTCTTCGGTCAAGGGCTCTATGGCTTTCTTCGATACGGATTTCATGGTTTGCTTGGGTTCCTAGTTAAGCTGCGGTTAATGACATCTGCACTGCGCGCACAGCAGAGTGTAATCCAGACGTAAAAAAATAAGGAGTCTGAGTGATGAGTGATGAATTGGTGTTACTGAATTTCGATGGGGATGTGGCGATTGTCACATTAAATGCCCCAGAAGTGCTCAACGCGCTATCGGGAGAGATGGTGCGGCAGCTTTCAGTCGCGGTGTCTCGCGGGAGTCAAACCGAGGGCGTGCGTTGTTTACTGATTAATGCTGCGGGTCGGGGGTTTTGCGCTGGTGCAAACTTGCAGGCGAGGGGCGATGCGGGGGCAAAGCCTCCGGCTGGATCGGCGCTTGAAACCCACTACGCGCCATTGATGAACAAATTGCGAAATCTACATTGTCCACTTGTGACCGCGGTCAACGGCCCAGCTGCGGGGGTTGGAATGAGCCTTGCGCTGACCGGCGATATCGTCATCGCTGGAGCAGATGCCTACTTCTTGCAAGCGTTCGCGAAAATTGGCCTTGTTCCTGACGGCGGCGCGACCTGGTACTTGCCCCGGATGATTGGTTGGAGTCGCGCGATGGAGCTCTCGATGTTGGCCGAGCGTTTGCCCGCAACCGAGGCTTTATCTTGGGGTTTGGTGAATCGGGTGGTACCCGAAGCGGACCTCCAGAGCGAAGCGATGGCCATGGCTCAGCGCTTGGCCGCGGGTCCTCGATCCCTTGGGCTCATCCGAAAAGCTTACTGGGCCAGCTGGGAAAACGATTTTAACAAGCAGATGCAGCTTGAGGCCGATCTTCAGAACGAAGCCCACGCGAGTCTCGATAATCGAGAGGGCGTTGCTGCCTTTTTGGAAAAACGTCCGCCCGCTTTCACGGGAAAGTAGTGGGGTTGTGTCCGATGACGCTGAAGCCTAGATTGCCAGGAGCAAACTTTTCAGCCAGCGTCATTGGCGAACGAATGATTTTCGTGAAAGAATCAGAAAAAATTGCAGCGAAGAGATTGGAGTGAATATGTCAGAAGCCTTGGATGTCACCGAACCTACAACCTCAGTCGATGACTGGCCGCCACAGAAGCCGACGCTGGTTGAAGAACGCATCGAGCGCAAACGCAAACTCACCGCGGCGCTGCGTGTGTTTGGAAAATTTGGGTTCGATGAGGGGGTCGCTGGACACTTCACGGTGCGCGACCCTGAGCAGCAAGACCATTTTTGGGTCAATCCGTTCGGTCGGTCGTTCAAGCAAATGCGTATGTCTGATCTGATTCTTGTCAATCATTCCGGAGAAATTACCCAAGGTAACGGGCTGTTGAACCAAGCCGCTTTTGCCATTCATTCTCAGATTCATAAGCACCTGCCCCATGTCACGGCTGCTGCGCACACCCACTCGCTCTATGGCAAAACGTTCTCGTCTCTCTCTCGCCTATTGGATCCGCTGACCCAGGACAGTTGTGCTTTTTTTGAAGACCATGTGCTCTTTGATGATTTTTCTGGAGTGGTACTCGATACCAGTGAAGGTGAGCGGATTGCCGAAAAACTTGCCAAGCATAAAGCCATGATCCTTCAAAACCATGGTCTATTGACCGTTGGTCAGACGATTGATGAAGCCGCTTGGTGGTTTATTACCATGGAGCGGACCTGCCAAAGTCAATTACTGGCTGAGGCAGCAGGTACTCCGGTCTTGATCGATCCGGAAACCGCTCGCCTCACTCAGACACAGGTTGGATCGAAAGGCGGTGGCTGGTTTAGCTTTCAGCCCATTTATGAAGTGATGGTTGCTGAATCCCCCGAGATGTTCGACGAGGATTAGTCGCCACTCACTCACGCCCTGATTAGAGACAGTGACCAGAGCTGGGAGGTAAATTATGGACATTGGTGTCTGTATCGC
>CAJYBS010000193.1 GCA_913064795.1 uncultured Gammaproteobacteria bacterium | reverse complement strand
ATTTCCCCCCCTGCCCCGGGCGCGGCACCCGGAAACGGCGCGATTGCAGTGGGATGATTATGGGTTTCTACTTTCATCAAAATCGGCGTCGATTCTCGACGGTAACCAAAAGCCCGAGTCTCAGGATCGGGAAAGAACCGGTCAGAGCTATAACCCTCGATCACTGACGCGTTATCGCTATAGGCACTGAGCACCGATGCCCCGGCGGTCTTCTCAAAGGTATTTTGAATCATGTCCATCAGGCTTAAAGCCCGAGTTTCACCATCGATATCCCACGATGCGCGAAAGATTTTATGCCGACAATGTTCAGAATTGGCCTGAGCAAACATCATCAATTCTACGTCCGTGGGATCCCGTCCAAGCTCTGTAAACGCATCAAGGAGATAATCTATTTCATCCTCGGCAAGCGCCAAGCCCAGAGCCGAATTGGCGTTGGTGAGCGCGGCTCGGCCATGCTCTAACACAGAGACGCGTTGACCCGGTTTAGGCGGTTTTGCCTCGAACAAAGATTCTGCATCCTCAGCATTGCGCAAAACCGTCTCTGTCATCCGGTCATGCACCAACTCACAGAGCGCTGGCAAAAGTGCTTCAAAATCACCCTCAGCTTTCAGACTAAAACAGTAGCTTCTACCCCGCTCAAGGCGCTTGACGCCCGCTAACCCACAGAGCCCAGCAATATCTGTCGCCTTTGAGCTCCAGGGCGATAGGGTGCCA
The DNA here is from genome assembly GCA_913064795.1 of uncultured Gammaproteobacteria bacterium. Taxonomy (GTDB): domain Bacteria; phylum Pseudomonadota; class Gammaproteobacteria; order Pseudomonadales; family Azotimanducaceae; genus UBA9926. Next base: position 4,269 of record CAJYBS010000193.1, on the reverse strand, counting down.
ATTCTTGGAACAACCACAAGTTCAAGATCAGGGTCAAATTGAGCGGTCATGGACGGAGGGGCGCCGCCGAGCAATTGTTCAAGCTGGGTCTGTTCCGATGGGGTGAACCCTGTCTCAACATCAATAAAATACTGAAACCGGGTTGCTACCAAGGCACAGGGGATCCCAAGGGCGTCAATGCGGTTTTGTAGTTTTTCTGCTCGAAACGCCGAGAGTGCGGAATCGCCTAAAATGCGCAGCATGTTGCCATCCTCAAGAAACTTCTATTATAGACCTGCTCAGACAAGGGTCACCTGCCCCGAGGCAAAAAAGTCTGCCTAACAGGCACTTTGAGCGCGATAAAACCTAAATCTGCCGGGGAAGAGACCGAAATTAGCCAGTGGGTTCTCCAGCATTTAACCCGCGGTCGTGTCGTCCCCCGACGCTTGAGCCGGGAGCACCTCAGAGGGTTAGATTCTATTCCTCACTGTACCGCTAATGACTCAGGACCATCGGTTGTCCAAAATTCGTACTGCTTAAATCAGCGTTGAGTGGCGTGAGCAGCACAAGCGCAAACTCGCTTCACCCCCTGAGGCGTCACAATTTGAATTCAAGCTGGGTCAATCCGGCTCCGTCTTTCGGAAAAAAAACGTTGCATCAGCTCCCCACACGCTTCGGTTAAAACTCCGCCTCGTACCGCAACTCGGTGATTCAAAAAATCAGACTCGAAGAACCGACGCTGAGAGCAGACCACACCCGCTCTTGGCTCAGGCGCGCCGAAAACCAAGGTCTGTATCCGACTGTGTACCAAAGCTCCGGCACACATTGAGCAAGGCTCAATCGTCACATAGAGACTCGCCGAGGGCATCCGGTAGTTCTGCAAGGTCTGACCCGCTTGCCGTAAAGCAATAATTTCAGCATGTGCGGATGGATCATGATCGCTCACCACACGATTATGGCCTCGACCAATGATCTCACCATTAAGCACAACAACGGCCCCAACCGGCACTTCTCCGGCCGCCTGCGAAACCAACGCCTCCTCGAATGCGGCGCGCATAAACTGCTCATCCTCAATCCCTTGCCCCTCGGAGTTCGGATCTTTTAGGGTCATCGGAGGGCCACGCCAAAGAGATCGCCATGAAAATAATAAACGGTCAGGGTCAACCCACCCGACATCGCCATTGCCAATAGGTCAAACTTTAGCTTTGGGATAAAAACTGAAACCGACTTACCGCGATACCCGGTTGTCAAAGCACTCACCACAACGAACACCAAGAAGGACCCAAACAACCACCAAGAATGTAAGTCTGGATTAAGCAGCAGATGATTCAGAGCCCACAGCGCAATACCTAGGGTCATGGGATGACGCGTAAAGTGACGCGTCCAACACCGTAAGTTCCCGGCAACCACCAACCAGAACGCAAGAAACATGATCCAAGGACTAAGGTCTCGCACAGCTGGCACGACAACACCCCAATGAACGAACGTCTGACTGCTGTACCCCGCAACCATCAACCCCATACCCAGGACACTGATTAAAGTGTAAGCCCCCATATAGCCGCGCTCGGTCAGCTTTTCCGTTAGCGCGCGCCGCACAGGTGGCAGAAGCCCCACGCTGTGCGCGCCAAAAAAACACCCCAATCCCAAATAAAACATCATTCATTCGCTCCTCTAGGTGATCCAAACTTTGCGGCGATTTTTGAATCCCTGCTCGATGCATCTCTGTGTCGCCGACGGATGAAAAAGCATTGATCAACACGCGGTTCGGGCCTAACCAAAAGGTTTCATGCCTTTTGTCACTGCATCTATCCCCGTCATCACGCCATCGATTCGACTCGTCACGACGTCTATTCTTCTCGCCACGACGTCTATCCGACCCATCACGCCATCTGTCCACCTTCGCGTTGCTGAACGTCAGACGACGGCGCTCAAGGGATCACTGGCTCCTGAGTGATACCCGCTTCATCAGCAGGACATCATGACACAGTCATCGCCTGATGGCGGCTCAGTTCCGCGCCAAATCAACTGTAAACCTTGTGGGGTCGATGCCTTGGCGGGAGAAACGTTAAAAAATGAGCGGGTGGCCTGCACCAACACCACACCGTCTGGTGAATCAATCCATCCCTTGACGCGTTCGACCTGAGGGTTGCGCCGGATAAATGCCTCGAGTTCGCTCAAGGCCAAGCCTTTTCTCGGATACACCACACGATGGCTGAACTGAGGCAGGGGTTCGGGTTTTCCTGATCCTGCCTCCGCCACTGCGATAAACCCCACCCCCAAATTTTGAGGGAGCGCTCCAAGCTTCGGTAAATTTTGCGCGTTCGGCGCAATGCGCACCAGCATCGGATGCAAAAGCTCATCTTTTGAGGCCGGCTGTAGTGCCCGATCCCTCGGAGCACCTTCGATATGAAAGATACCTGACCCAGAGGCCTTCGATGGCGTATTCTCTGGAAAAACATTCTGTCGCCGGTTTTGGGCGCTAATTTCAATTTTGGTTTGATAGACCAGATCCGCCGCTTCAATTTGCGCTTTAACAAGGTCCGCCAAATAGCGATCCGCCAATAGACGTTCAAGTGCCAGCCCATCAACCAACGTCACCACTTTGGCCAGCGCATAACCCTCAGCCTGGCTGGTCACTTGCCGCAATGCACTCGCTCGAGCGACGCCGCTAGCCTCAAGCACCACCGCATCAAACCCGCCCTGTCTAAGACTGTCTAATTGCGCAGCGAGATCCTGACTGATCTGACAACAGGCGCAGCCATTGGTCAGAGAGACAACGTCTCCGCGACGCTCACTGATCAGGTTGGCGTCGACCGCAAGCTCCCCCAGGTCATTAACAATCACAGCGAAGGGCGAATCCGCGGCGTGCAACATCCTGTTGATTAAGGTGGTTTTTCCGGCCCCTAAATACCCTGCGATGACCGTGATCGGAACCAGTGCGGGTCGCTCAACCATGGTCTGGATCAGATGCTAAGGCGACCTTGCCCTCAAAAATCGTAGCCAGGACTTGGATATCTTTGATCTTCATTGCAGGGACAGTTAAGGGATTATCCGATAACACAGTCACATCAGCGCGTTTGCCCGCGCGCAAACTGCCGGTAAAGTCATCGATCCCTAGTATTTTGGCGGCCGATAGCGTGACTGCTGATAAGGCTTGTTGCGGCGTCAGACATTCCTCGGGTCCCATCTGCTCGCCTTGGGCATTGATTCGATTAACAGCCACCCACATATTCAAAAGCGGCTGCGCAGGGGCCATCGTAAAATCCGAATGCAAGGCCGTGGTGATGCCCGCACTGAAACAAGATTTGAGACGACCCATCGAAGCAGCTCGCTCATAACCCACCGACATTTCTGCATAACGCGCCGAGAGTTCATGCAAATAGTAGATATTGGCGGAAACCGAGGCCCCGAGTTCTTGCGCTCGTACGATCTGTTCCGGGGTCGCGTACCCAAAATGTTCGAGGGTAAATCCATGTCTGAACCGGGGCTGCTCGCGCTGGACTGCTTCGAGACAATCCAGCGCCATCTCAACGCCCAAATCCCCGGTAACATGGACGTGGATTTGATAGCCCGCGCTCCAAAAATTTCGGATGTGTTCCCTGAGCACATCAGGAGCCATCAGCCACTCACCCTGATGTCCATCAAGGTACCCCGGGGGCATAAGCTGGGCGAGCTGTGAGAAAAAAGCACCATCAGCGAACAGCTTGATCCGTTTCCGGAAGTTCAGCCGATGTCCAGAGTTTTGAACCAACTGATCTAATTGGGCATCGACCGCTGCAAATTCTTTTTGATGACTAACAACGGCCCCATGAGCAACCTGTTCAATTCGGAAAGGTGTTGAAGGCTGATCAAAGATTGTCCGAGCCGCTTCGATTTCACGGTCAAAATCGAAAAGCCCAACAGCCATATCCCCAATCGTCGTATGACCCCCGCGATGCACCACCTGCTTGAGTCGCTCTAGACCAAATGTGAACCGTTCCGGCGCCAAAATGAACGGATTGAGTTTCTGGATTGCAAATCCCAAACCGTTCTCAAAAAATCGACCCTTCTCCCAATCAATTTGCGCGCGATGACCCACCGAAGTGTCGGTGATCCCCAGCAGGGTCAGGCAAGCCGAATTCATATGAAGCTCGTGGAAGGATCGATTCCAGACCACCATTGGCCGATCCGAATCAATTCCATCGATTCGAGCTCGACTCATCTCTGCGTGCCAGAGATCGTGGTGCCCCCAAAAAATCAGCAGTTCATCCGCTGCTTCTTTAGCAATCCGCCGCATCTCACCGTCAAAAG
>CAJYBS010000192.1 GCA_913064795.1 uncultured Gammaproteobacteria bacterium | reverse complement strand
ACGTTGCTCCTTCAAGGACCAAAAGATTAGCTTCACGACCATAGCCAGACAACATCCTATTGCCAATGAACCCGTAGCAGCAACCTGCAACGGCGCCAACCTTACCAATGGTCTTTGCTAACTTTAATACTGTGGCCAAGACCTCTGGAGAGGTCTTTTCGGCACGAACTATTTCAAGTAGTCGCATTATGTTGGCGGGTGAGAAAAAGTGCATTCCAAGAACGCGTTCCGGGTTTTCCACTACAGTCGCTATTTCATCGATGTCAAGATAGGAGGTATTGCTAGCGAGGATCGTATCGGGTCTGACGACTCCATTGAGGGTTGAGAACACTTCTTTTTTGACCTCCATATTCTCAAAAACTGCCTCTATGACCAGGTCAGTTTCGGCGAAGTCATCATAACTTGTAGTGCCAGTGATCAGATTCATGCGCTCTGTAACTTGCGCTTCAGTGAAACGACCTTTTTTTGCGCTGGAGTCATAATTTTTTTGAATGACGTCAAGACCTTTTTTAAGCGCTTCTTTATCAAGTTCAAGAATAGTGACCGGGATGCCGGAGTTAATAAAACTCATTCCGATTCCTCCGCCCATCGTTCCGGCACCTATTATCCCGACCGACTTGACTGATTTTAACTCGATATCACGCGACAGACCGGGAACCTTGTTAGCAAGGCGCTCCGCAAAGAAAACGTGCTGAAGTGCTTTGGCCTGAGGATCTCCCATCGCTTCGAGTATCAGTTTACGCTCTTGCTTAATACCTTCAGCGAATGGCCGATTCACTGCTGCTTCCACCAGCCTGACGCATCTTTCAGGAGCATTCATGCCACGGGTCTTTCGTGCGATGGACTTGCGGAATGTGTCGAAATATTCTTTGCCGTATGGCACTGGATCGATTGCCATCTCATGGGTTCGTCGAAGAGGGGCATTCTCACTCAACAGTTCGTTGGCATACTCTACAGCGGCTGCCACGATGTCGTCTGTTTCAGCAACGCGATCAATCGCGCCTGCTGCGAGAGCTTCTTTCGCTGATGCTGGGTCGCCTGAAACCATAAGCTTGAGAGCGAAGTCGACCCCGGCTAGCCTCGGAAGTCGCTGCGTGCCTTGGGCACCCGGGAAGATACCAAGCTTAACTTCTGGGAGACCTATCTTGCCTGATGCGGCTGAGATACGATAGTTACAACCTAAAGCTACCTCAAACCCTCCGCCAAAGGTTGTTCCAAATAGCGCGGCGACGATCAGTTTGGGGCTAGCGCTTAGCGCATCAATCACCTCGGTTAAGCCGGGTGGTTTGGGGCCGCTGGCGAATTCAGAAATATCGGCTCCCGCCATAAAAGTTCGTCCCCGACATGCCAAGACCATCCCGTGAATTTCATCATCAGCGCCAGCCGAAGCGACGGCCGTCATGAGTCCCTCCCTTACGGCTTGCGAGATAGCATTCACTGGCGGGTTGTCAATCCAGATAACGCCAATGTTTCCACGTTTTTCTATTTCACCCTGCATACAAAATCTCCAAATGTATCGTTTTGAGCTTGATATACCTCAATCAAGCCATGATGATTCTAAAGTTTGGTTCGTTTAATTTTTCTGGCCTAACTCGCTCAATTGTTGCAGCCAGTAATACCTCCGTCCACGGTAACCGTGGTCCCCACAAGATAATCACCTGCGCGCGAGCACATGTAAACTGCCGTGCCTGCCATGTGAACCGGCTCTCCAATGCGCTTAGCCGGGATGAGCTCCGATACTGCATCGGGCTGGTCTCTTGCGTGAATATTCATATCGGTGGCAAAGGCACCCGGTGCAATGGTGTTAACAAGGATATGGTCGTCCACTAGTGTCTTGGCCATCCTTCGGGTCAGCTGAATGAGCCCTCCTTTGCTGGCCGCATATGAATAGGTCTCAAGACGAGGGGGTCTTAGACCATCCACTGATGCAATGTTGATAACTTTGGCCGGTTGATCCGCACTAGCTTGTTCCCGCAGGAACGGAACCAGTTTTTGTGTAAGAAAAAAAACCGACTTTAAATTAATGTTCATGACCTTGTCCCAACCGCTTTCGGGGAAGTCGTCAAAGGGTGTCATCCAGGCAGCTCCGGCATTATTGATCAGGATATCAAGATGATTTTCCCGTCTAGAGAAGTCAGAGACAAACGCGCTCATTCCTTCTTCATTTGCTAGGTCATGGGGACGTGCGACACATGTCCCGTGTCGGGATAGTTTTTCTGCGGTCTTCAGGCAAGGCTCAGCTTTCCGAGAAGTGATGTAGGTTTTTACTCCCCTTTTCACAAACTCCTCTGCAATCATTTTACCGATTCCGCGAGATCCCCCGGTGATAATAGCGACCCTACCGCTTAGGTCAAAAATGTCTGCCATGAATGGTTCTCCTGTCTTTCGAGCGATTGGTTAACTTTGTCACTGTTTATGATACGTCACATTGTCGATAAAATGGGTGATGATTCTCAGTAATCCCCCCAAAATCATTGCTCGAACATCGCTTTTGGCGGATCATCCCACCCACTCGGATGCTGCAATCGAGGACGAGCGATTATGGCACATGATTTATCAGAATTCAGGAGACACTCGATGAATACGTTTAACCCAGAGTTGTTTAGTTTAACCATGTCGGATAATGCGAAGCCGCTTCTCGAAGCGGTTAAGCGACATATTGCTGAAAATGTCGATCCCATTGCCGAAGAGTTTTATGCTCTCAATAAGGAGAAGAAAGATATTTGGAGTCACCACCCGCGCCAGATCGAGTTGCTTGAAGGCGCGAAGAAAGCGGCAAGGGAGTCCGGACTTTGGAATTTTTTTCTGCCGAACGCTGAGACAGGAGAGGGGCTAAAGAATCTCGACTATGCTTACCTAGCGGTTGAGTTAGGTCGAAGTCCTTTGTCGTCGCAAACGCTCAACTGCAGTGCGCCGGATACCGGCAACATGGAGGTCCTGGAGCGAGTTGGGACTCCAGCGCAAAAAGAGAAATGGCTCAAGCCGCTGCTGGCCGGGGAGATACGCTCAGCCTACGCCATGACTGAGCCCTCGATGGCCTCATCGGATGCGACCAACATCAGCACCAGAGCCGTCCTCGAGGGAGATGAGTGGGTTATCAATGGTGAAAAATATTATATATCAGGTGCAGGGGATCCTCGTTGCAAGGTAATGATTACGATGGTCAAGACCAGTCCTGATGCGGAGACATACCGGCAGCAGTCTCAAATATTGGTTCCGATCGACGCGCCGGGAGTGGAAATTGTGGGCCCCATGCACGTGTTTGGCGACCCCCACGCTCCCCACGGTCACATGCATATCCGTCTCAATGATGTTCGTGTTCCCAAAGACAACATCCTGCTTGGGGAAGGAAGAGGTTTTGAAATCTCACAACTCCGGCTTGGTCCAGGCCGAATACACCACTGCATGCGAGCCATTGGTCAGGCAGAGGTTGCGCTGGAGTTGATGGTAAAACGAGCAAGTACACGCGTCGCATTTGGCAAGCCCATTGTGAAGCTGGGCAAAAATTTGGAGCTTATCTCCAGAGCTCGGATAGAAATCGATGCCTGTAGGTTGATGGTGTTGCAGGCAGCAAAGGCTATGGATGTTCTCGGTAACAAGGAAGCACGCATTTATGTGAGTGCCGTCAAGGCAATGGTCCCTGAGAAAGTTTGCAAGATTATAGATGATGCGATCCAGATGCATGGTGCAACGGGCATGTCTCAATGGACGCCGCTAGCATCAATGTATGCGCACCAAAGGCACCTTCGTTTTGCTGATGGGCCTGACGAGGTACACCACATGGTTGTTGGTCGCAACGAGGTAAGGAAATATGATTTGTGGTAAGGAAGATGGTTGATCTTTCGCAAAAGAAAGTGAGGATCTTATTGGACACGGATGCCAATAATGAGATCGACGATCAACATGCTATCGCATACCTGTTACTCAGCGGAGATAGATTTGTCGTAGAGGGTTTGACCGTCAACCGAACAAATAACGGCGGCGACATCGAGGCCCAAGCGCTTGAAGCCGAGCGCGTGGTTAGTTTATGTAACATGCATCCGGATTTGCCTGTTACCAGAGGCGCATCTGGTTCATTTGAGGAGATTGCTCCCCACATAGATAAAACCCGATTTGACGGTTCGGACGCGGTGAACCTAATGATCCGAAGGGCGGAGGCATATTCAAGTCGCAAACTGGTTTTCTTGGCTATCGGAAAGCTAACCAATGTGGCGTTAGCCCTCAAAAAGCGGCCTGACATAGCCGATAAAGTTAAGCTGGTTTGGCTAGGTTCAAATTACCCCAAGCCCGGAGAATACAATCTGGAGGCGGATGTTGAGTCGCTGAATTTTGTTCTGGATTCTGAAGTTGAGTTCGAGATCGCGGTGGTCCGGTATGGAGCGGATTCTGGGACCTCTGCGGTGCGTGTGACGCTTTCAGATGTGGTTAAAAAGCTGTCTGGCAAAGGTCCGACTTCTAGATTACCCATTGTGGGCCGAGATGGAGGCACCTTCACCAACTTTGGCGACTACTCGGTTAACCTGCTTAGTAACGTTGATCTTTATTACGATCCGCCCTCTCGTGCTTTATATGATATGGCTGCGACTGCAATTCTGAAAAACCCCGATTGGGCCGAAGCTCGCACTATTCCGGCACCGACCCTGGAAAACGGGATTTGTCGGGAACGGCTCGGAAATTCCCGAAAGGTTGTGATTCGCGAGAACTTTAACCAGAAAATGATCGTGGATGATTTTTATCAGACAATATGTAATTACAAACTTACTGAAGTCGTCTCGGACTAAGCTCAAATCATTGGCTCATTTTTCTGGCGAGGCTGACTATCCTTTTTATCGAAGGACGGCCTCGATTAGCCGAGGCCCGGAATGATCGATACCCCGAGCTAACGCTTCATGGAATTGTTCTGCAGTTTCGGCACGTTGTGCAGGAACGCCCATGCCCTCAGACATAGCCACCCAATCTAACTCTGGATTAGTCAAGTCAAGCAGT
>CAJYBS010000191.1 GCA_913064795.1 uncultured Gammaproteobacteria bacterium | reverse complement strand
ATATGCGCTATGGAGAGAACCCGCATCAAAACGCAGCGTATTACCGGGAAATGCCGACGCCTGCCGGAAGTTTGTCAGACGCTGCGCAACTACAAGGTAAGGCGTTGTCCTTCAATAATCTTGCTGATGCGGATGCTGCGGTTGCCTGTGTTCGTAGCTTTTCGGAACCCACTTGTGTGATCGTTAAGCACGCTAACCCCTGTGGGGTTGCCTCGGCGACGAACCTGGGCGTCGCCTATCAGCGCGCTTTCGAAACGGATCCCACTTCCGCTTTCGGAGGAATCATCGCGCTCAATGGGCTGCTCGATGCGGACCTTGCGAAGACGATTATTGACCAACAGTTCGTTGAGGTCTTGATCGCCGAAGCCGTTACCCCTGAGGCCGCGTCGGTGATGGCCAGTAAAAAGAATATTCGAGTGCTTGAGTTGGGCGAGGAGGTTGAGACGCAACCGCCTCATGAATTAAAAAAAATCTCGGGTGGACTGTTGGTTCAGTCGCCAGACACGATGTTGCTTGATCCAGAAGCTCTAGAAACGGTTTCGCGCCGGAAGCCGAGTGAAAGAGAAATGTCGGATCTTATGTTTGCCTGGAAAGTTGCAAAGAACGTTAAATCGAATGCCATTGTTTATGCAAAAGACGAGCAAACCATTGGTGTCGGAGCCGGACAAATGAGCCGGGTTTACAGCGCAAAAATCGCTGGAATAAAATCATCTGATGAGAGTCTGATTGTCGAGGGGTCCGTCATGGCCTCAGACGCTTTTTTCCCTTTTCGAGACGGTATTGATGCAGCGGCAGCTGCTGGGATCACTGCGGTGATCCAACCCGGTGGCTCCGTCCGCGACGAAGAGGTGATTCGTGCCGCTGATGAGGCCGGCATGGCGATGGTCTTTACCCATGTGCGTCATTTTAAACACTAAATCTTGATGTCGTTGATAGGGATGATCGAATGAAAATTTTGGTGGTCGGTTCGGGGGGGCGAGAGCATGCTCTGGCTTGGAAGTTTGCTCAGTCTGAGCGTGTCAGCGAAGTCTTTGTTGCTCCAGGAAATGGTGGAACAGCGCTAGCGAGCAACCTGACCAATGTCGATATTGCGGTCATGGATTTTGATGGGTTGAGTGATTTTGCGATCGAGCGCGGCATCACATTGACCGTTGTCGGCCCAGAGGCGCCGCTGGTCGCGGGTATTGAGGCGCATTTTGTTGCCCTTGGGCTTCAGTGCTTGGCGCCCTCAGCTGAGGCGGCTCAGCTTGAAGGATCGAAGAGTTTCACCAAAAACTTTCTAGCGCGCTATAACATTCCAACCGCACAGTTTGAAAGTTTTCAGTCGGTGGAGCCCGCTAAGTTATTTGCCAGGTCGCTCGGCTTACCCGTTGTGATCAAGGCCGATGGGCTCGCGGCAGGGAAAGGGGTTGTTGTCGCCGAGACCATCGCCGAAGCAGACGCTGCGATCGAGGATATGCTGTCGAAAAATGTCTTTGGGGAAGCGGGGTCGACGGTTGTTGTTGAAGCTTTTTTGCCCGGGGAAGAGGCGAGTTTTATTGTTTTGGCCGATGGCGAAAATTACCTTCCTTTTGCGACCTCCCAAGATCATAAAGCAATTTTTGATGGTGATCAGGGCCCCAACACAGGTGGAATGGGCGCCTACTCACCAGCGCCCGTCGTCACTGACTCGGTAGCCGCCCGGGTTTGCCGTGAGATTATTGAACCGACGCTTGCGGGGTTGTTAGAGGAGGGGATTCATTACACGGGGTTTTTATATGCGGGATTAATGATCGATGAGGCAGGCAGCCCGAGCGTGATTGAGTTCAACTGTCGATTTGGTGATCCCGAGACACAACCGGTAATGATGCGGCTGAGCAGCGATTTGGCAGAGGTTTGTTTGGCCGCTGTTGAACACCGGTTGCAGGAACAGCAGTTGGTATTTTCGGATTTGACGGCGTTAGCGGTGGTTGTTGCGAGCAAGGGGTACCCTGAGCGCTACGAGACGGGAGGTGTGATCACGGGACTCGATGTTGACCGGCGCTCCGAAGTTTTTCATGCAGGAACCAGATTGTCGGCGAATGGCTTGGAGGTGAGCGGCGGTCGCGTTTTGGCGGTTGCTGCTTTAGGTGAATCGGTGCTGGCCGCGCAACAAACGGTCTATCAAGATTTGGCTGATATCGCCTTTGAGGGGATGTACTTTCGCCGAGATATTGGCTATCGAGCCATTGCGAGAGAGGTGACTTAATTAATCGATAATCCACCGTCCACCGGGATGATTTGACCTGTCATATAAGGCTGATGAAGTATAAATAATAAGGTTTGAATCAACCCTGAGACGCCGCCCAAAACACCGAGGGGAGTTTGTGACAGCACGTGGTTAAGAACATCCGACTCTCCCTCGAGTTCCGGTGGCAGCATAGCACCGGGCGCAATCGCGTTGACTCGGGTTTTAGGCGCGAAATCCAATGCCAGACTTCTGGTCAGCATGATGAGACCTGCTTTACTCGCGCTATAGGCGGCAAAGTCTTTGAGGGGCCTTTCTCCAAATACATCACAAATATTAATGATCGAACTTGCCTCGGTTAGGTGAGAACGCAAGTGCTGACAGATGAAAAAGGGTGCTTTTAGGTTGATGGCAAAGGTTTGATCCCACTCAGCGCTGCTCGTCATGCCCTTAACACTCGGAATAAAGACAGCCGCGTTGTTAATCACTAGGTCTAGGCAGGGGTAGTCGGTTTCGATTTTTTTTAGCATTGCGTGGAGCGATTCATCGCTTGAGAGATCCGCTTGGTAACACCACACAGACTCCGGTCGCTGGGCATTTAGAGTTTCTGCGAGGGAAGTCGCAGCAGCCTGGGATTGACCGTAGTGCAGCGCAATATTCCATCCTTGACGGTGGAGTGCTGTCGTCATGGCCTGGCCTAGGCGTTTTGATCCCCCTGTGATAAGAGCGGTTTTAGTCACGGTTCAAAACTTGACCAATGGCTTCAAGTCGATGGGCACGAATCTGAGTTTTAATGGCTGAGTGCTCTGTTTTTGAAGGATCGCCGCTAAACGTCACGGCTCCGAAGGCATCGACGAGTTGTTCCCAGACTTGATTGAGATGGTGTTTGCGATCTTGATCAGAAGTATGGGCATCCCCGGCGATTCGGCACAAGGACTTGAAGCGATCTGGTTTTCGTCGTGCATCACATGCTTCGAGAATATTGAGCACCTGCTCAGGGCTCAGATCCTTAATGTGAGCCAGGGGTGAGGAAAAGTCTCGAGTGAGCTGACTTAACTCGAGCCAGGCATTGGGCAGAGCCAGGGTTTGCGCCGCCCCTTTAAGGTTGACTCTTGGGTCTTTGGCGCACAAGAGCGCAAACAGTTCTTCTGGCTCATAACTTGAGGCGAAAGCGTCCAGAATCGGGGTTGCCCTAATGTTCAGTTTGGGTAGAACGATATCCACCGCTGATACGTGATCTAGGACTTCAAAAAATCTAGACGGCCGAGGTGATTTCAGCCCTTTTTCAAGCTCTTTAAAAACCCGCGCGTTTGAGAGGCTTTTGAGTTCTCCGGATTCAACCATGGTTTGACACAAGTCAAGGGTTTCAGGAGCGATGCTAAACCCTAGGTGGGCTAATCGCGCAGCAAACTGGGCTAATCGAAGGACGCGCAACGGGTCCTCTAAAAAAGCGTTTGAGACGTGCCGCAAAACTCTGCTCGCAATATCTTGTTGACCGCCGTAGGGGTCGATCAGCTCGTCATTGGTATCTTTCGCGATGGCGTTGATCGTCAGGTCACGCCGTTGCAGGTCCTCTTCAAGGCTGATGTCCACATCCACATCAAATTTGAACCCCTTATGACCAGTGCCCTGTTTGTATTCGCGACGGGCAAGCGCATATTCCTCAGCTGTTTCAGGATGTAAAAATACAGGGAAATCTTTACCGACTTGTCGAAAGCCTCGCTCGAGCATTGATTCTGGTGTTTCTCCTACAACGACCCAATCTCGTTCTCGCACGGGTATACCCAACAATTCATCTCGAACAGCGCCACCAACAAGATACGTTTTCATAGTGTACTGAGTCTTAAGGCGAAGGAGTCCATCATAATTGGGAAGGTACGCTAAAGTAAGCCTTGTCCTCGAGCCTGAGCGCCGTCAGGGTGCGACCGTAAACGCAACCGGTGTCGAGCCCCGCTAATTCAGGACGGTGCACGCCGCCCAGGGATGCCCAATGGCCAAATATGACCGTTGTCTTGTCAAGCTCAGGATGCCGATGGTCAAACCAGGGCACAAAGCCCTCAGGCGCCGTGCTGCCCTTGTGAGAGAACTCGAAGGTGCCCGGATGTCTGTAATAGCGCATACGGGTGAAGATGTTGGTTGCCAGTCGTAAACGCTGGGGCGTTTCGAGATCATCCCGCCACATCGTGGGCTCGTTGCCGTACATGTTTTTCAAGAAAGATCGCCAGTTTGCCCCGCGGAGGTGCTGCTCGACTTCCCGTGCCAAGCGCTTTGCTTGTTCTAAGTTCCAAATCTCGGGTATTCCAGCATGGGTCATGACAATCGTCTCATCAGGATGAGCAACCAGTAGCGGTTGCGCTCTGAGCCAGTGGGTAAAGTCTGGGAGCCGATGATGATCGAGGAGATCTGAAACTGTATCGCTCTGGCCGATCGTCGCAATGCCCTCGGCAATCGCCAAAAAATGTAAGTCGTGGTTGCCAAGGGTCACTTCGAGATTGGGTAGGTCCATCAATAGTTGTAGCGTCTCGACATTGTCGGGTCCGCGGTTGATAAGGTCCCCAGGGCACCAGAGGGTGTCGTGTTGTGGGCGAAATTTGACTTCGTCTAAGAGCGCCCTGAGGGATCTAAAACAGCCATGGATGTCACCCACTGCATAGGTGCTCATTAGCGGTGGGCGCTCAAAAAGTTCGCACAATCTATAAATTGTTGCACGGTCAAAGCTTCTGCCCGAAGCGTGGGGTCAATGTCCAAGCTTGATAATTGCTCGGCTGTGATCAATTGAGACATCGCGTTTCGGAGCGTCTTCCGCCGTTGTCCAAA
>CAJYBS010000190.1 GCA_913064795.1 uncultured Gammaproteobacteria bacterium | reverse complement strand
CCCGGGACTGCTGCGGAGAGAGTAGATGATGGGGTTCGTTCAACGCTATGCCCAGACAAAATCAATACCAGCCAATGGCTTGAAGTAATGGAGGCGGCCCATGGGGTCGGCTTCAATACCACTGCGACCATTATGTACGGGCACATCGAGCGCTATGAACATGTGGCACGGCATCTGCTCCGTATTCGAGCGCTACAAGAAAAAACAGGTGGATTTACAGAATTTGTTATTCTGCCGTTCATCCATATGGAAGCGCCGATCTATCTAAAAGGAAATGCACGAAGGGGACCAACCTTCAGAGAAGCGATTTTGATCCATGCGATTTCTCGCTTGGCGCTCAATCCAGTATTCCGAAACATTCAGGCCTCTTGGACGAAGCTAGGACACGAGGGAGTTAAGGCTTGCCTAAATGCGGGGGTCAACGACCTAGGCGGGACGCTAATGAACGAGACGATCACCCGGGCCGCGGGTGCAGCCCATGGTCAAGAAACGTCGCCAGAGGAAATGGAAGCCCTGATTTTGGAGGCTGGGAGAACCCCGCGTCAGCGCGCTACGGACTACGGTCAGGTCTCAGACGCCCAGAGAGAGAAGTCACTGGGTGCGGTGACGTTGCAAGACCCTATTTATAATTCAGCGAAACGTTATGAACGCGGCAAGCAGTCCAAGGCGCAATTAATTCGTCCCGGATTAATGCCCGAAGAAATTATTGCCAGTTCTGAAATTATTTAATCCCTAGCGATGATGGGGCTGAATGATATCGGGTTATCAATCGTGGCCGCCTAACCCATTTGGGTCAATAGAAGTGACATGATCCAGGGATGACTTGGTACAGATAAAGCGTAGATCGTAAGACTCAGAGGAGAGAAAGATATGGCCGTACCACAAAGAACTGCGCTGACCCTGCCCGACCCAAGAGGGGTGGACGGGACGATAGAAATGGCAAAATGGGCGGAGGCAGAAGGCTATGACGATCTTTGGTTTGCCGACAGCTCAGGGGTTGACGCACTGACCACCGCCGCTGCGGTGGCCATGAACACCGAGCGCTGCCGTATCGGTACCGCAATTATTCCTGTTTTCTCGAGGACGCCAGCAGTGCTGGCATCAACCGCCCATGTTCTCCATCAACTATCGGATGGACGATTTATTTTAGGGTTAGGCTCCTCAAGTCAAACCATGATGGAGAATTGGCATGGACTGCATTTTGAGAAACCCCTGACACGGGTGAAGGAAACAGTTGAGCTCATTCAAAGTATGCTACGAGGAGAAAAATCCGATTACGATGGCGAAACCGTCAAGAGTCGAGGCTATCGGCAGTTGCCCCTTGAAGCCGGTGCTCAGCCGGTCTATATGGCAGCCTTGCGGAGTAAAATGCTTGAAGCAGCAGCAGAATTCAGTGATGGCGTGATCTTGAATTTGTTCCCCCGGGGGGCCCTCCCGAAACTGATGGATCATATCCGCAGCGGGGCCGAACGAGCGGGTAAATCACTGGAAGATGTTGAAATCGTTTGCCGACACCAAGTGATCGTGACGGATGATAAAGAAGGCGCCAGAAATATGATTCGCGCGGCGTTTGCACCCTATTATGCGACACCCGTCTACAACGCGTTTCTGGCCTGGGCGGGTTACGAAGCGGTGGCGGAGACTATCCGGGAAGGCTGGGCGGCAAAAGATCGAGCGAAAACGACCTCAGCACTCGATGATCAATTGGTGGATGATATTGCGATCATTGGCTCTCAGGAAGAATGTCAGGAACGGATTAGAGCGTACGCTGAGGGTGGTATTACGACCCATATCATTTCTTGCGTGTCGGGGAAGGAGGCGCAGGCAACCTACCGTGCTTTCACAGGCAATGCGTTTTCCTTTTAGAGGTGGCTCGAAAGTAGAGATGACTCGAAAGCGAGACTGATTTGAAACCAAATTAAGATAGAAGTTCGGCGTAGATAAAAATCAATTTTGACAGCAATTAGGAAAAGTATATGAAAATCGATGGTGGTTTAATGGGTGATTTGGCCCAAGCTGGACAGCATGCAGCGAAGCTTGAGGGACAGGGCTACAATGGGGTCGTGACGGCAGAGACGTCGCACGATCCTTTTTTCCCGCTTCTGCTGGCGGCTCAAGAGACGTCGAATATTCAATTGACGACCTCTATCGCAGTGGCTTTTTCCAGAACACCGATGAATTTGGCCAACATCGGCCACGACTTAAACAGTTTTTCGAAAGGTCGGTTTATCCTAGGGCTTGGTTCCCAAATACGGCCGCATATCACCAAGCGATTTAGCATGCCATGGTCAAAGCCAGCAGCAAGAATGCGCGAATTTATCTCAGCAATGAGGGCGATCTGGGCTTGTTGGCATGATGGAACGCCGCTTCAATTTGAGGGAGATTTCTATACCCATTCATTGATGACCCCGATGTTTACGCCGCTCGACACCGAGTACGGCGCGCCGAAAGTTTTTCTGGCTGCAGTAGGTCCTTTGATGACAGAAGTTGCCGGGGAAGTGGCGGATGGGGTCATTATCCATGCTTTCACGACCGAGAAGTACCTCCGCGAGGTGACGTTGCCGGCGGTGATGCGTGGACTCGAAAAATCCGGGCGCTCAAGAGACGATTTTGAGATCAGTTATCCTGGATTTGTAGTCACTGGCGCCACCGAGGAAGCTTTCAACGCCAACAAGCAAGCCGTCTGCAAACAAATCGCGTTTTATGGATCAACACCCGCCTACGCACCGGTTCTGGGTGTCCATGGTTGGGGTGATTTGCAGCCCGAACTGAATCAATTGTCAAAGCGCGGACTTTGGGATGAGATGGCGACGCTGATCACCGATGATATTCTTGCAGAGTTTGCGGTCGTTGGAGAACCAGAAGTGGCAGTGGATCTCTTTAAGTCGCGATTCAGCGATGTTGTTGACCGCACCATGGGAAATTTTGTCGGTCGAGATGATGCCCAAAGTCGAGAACTGCTCGCGAGACTGTCAGCTTAAGAACGTTGCATGAAGGTCGTCGGCGGCAGCGACTTTTGATTGACCCCTTTTTCGGAACAAGCCGAAAAATTTTGACGCAACAAGAGAAAGGGAAGGCGCCCCTGGGGGCTCTGTGAACGCAATCAGCATAAACAGAGCCGGTGACGCTTTGCTAGAAGAAAAACGAGTCTGTAAAAGAATGCACTTTGGGGTTAGATAGCGTGCCTAACCCGTCGTAACCAACAGTTAAAATAAAGGGAAGTAACATTATGAAACTAGGAATACTCGCGGGATACTCCGGAAAAATGATGAATATCGACATTCAGCGAATCAAAATGGCTGAGAGTCTAGGGTACGATTCGTTATGGACCGCTGAGGCTTACGGCTCTGATGCTGTGACGCCAGCGGCCTGGATTTTGGCACAGACCGATAAAATCAAAGTGGGTACGGCGATTATGCAGATGCCCGCACGGTCCCCAGCTTGTACCGCGATGACAGCAATGACGCTCAATCAGTTGTCAGAAGGTCGGTTTCTTGTGGGCTTAGGGGCCTCTGGGCCCCAAGTCGTTGAGGGATGGCACGGTGTGGCCTATGGAAGGCCGGTGACTCGGGTCAAAGAGTACGTCAGCATCATGAAAAAAATATTCGCCAGAGAGGCGCCGGTTGAGCATGAAGGCTTTCATTACAGCTTGCCCTACAACGGCAGCGATGGAACCGGTCTTGGGAAGTCATTAAAAAGCATCCTGCAGGCGGACACGTCGATTCCAATCTACACCGCATCGATCACGCCCAATGGATTGGCGGGTAGTGCGGAGGTCGCTGATGGGGTTTTCCCAATCTGGATGGATCCAAGTAAGCCAGAGGTTTTGAGGCCCAGCATCGATAAAGGCCTTCAAAAAAATGGCCGCTCAATGCTTGATTACGATGTGGCGCCGTTTGTGACATGCATTATGGGGGATGACCTAAATGCGTGCCGGATGCCGATCAAAGGTAATATGGCACTCTACATTGGCGGCATGGGCGCTCGGGATAAAAATTTCTACAACGATTATACCAAGGCGCTTGGCTTTGAAGATGCGGCGATCAAGATCCAAGATCTGTATCTCGAGGGTCGAAAGGATGAGGCGATGGCAGCGGTTCCTGATGAGCTGGTTGATGCCTGTCATCTCGTCGGCCCAGCGGAGCACATCAAAGAGCAGCTCCAGCGCTGGAAGTCTGCAGGGGCCAATGGCGACGTGGGTTCCATGCTGATTGGTGCTGGCCAGCCCGAAGCCTTGGAACTGATTGCCTCGGAAGTTCTGTAAAGCAGAGTGTGTCCAAGGTGTCCTTCAGTGTTCGAGCGTTTGAGGATATCGGCAGTATAGGTGAGTCGACCTGGCAACAGTTTGCTGATGTTGCCGGGGAGCCATTCGACCCTTTTGTATCCTATATTTTCCTCCAGGCCTTAGAGCAGAGTGGTTCTGTCTCTAGGCAAGCAGGATGGCTGCCTTATCATCTTTTGCTTGAAGACGACCAACAACAACCCCTAGGCGTGATGCCCCTCTATCTCAAAGGGCACTCCCAAGGGGAATACATTTTTGATTATAGTTGGGCGGACGCCTTCGAACGGGCGGGCGGGCGCTACTATCCCAAAATGCTCTCGGCGGTACCCTTCACGCCAGCATCCGGCCGTCGCATCTTGGTGACCAATCCAGAACATGAAGCGCCGCTCTTGCGGGGCGCGGCGTCGATCGCCGAAGAAATGAACGTGTCCTCGGTGCACATTAATTTTTTAAACCAAGCGCAATGGCAGAGCTGCAAAGACAATAATTGGTTGCTGCGGACGCACAAGCAATATCATTGGCAAAATGAGGGGTACGCGTCCTTTGAAGGTTTTCTAGACCGCTTATCGAGTAAAAAGCGTAAGAATATTCGTCGTGAACGACGGGATGCCCTGGCCAGTGGTGTGACGATTGAACGTTTGACCGGTAACGATATCTTAGAGCAACATTGGGACGCGTTTTACCAGTTTTATATCGATACGGGTTCTCGCAAATGGGGCTCGCCCTACTTGTCTCGCGAGTTTTTCAGTTTGGTGGGGGAGCG
>CAJYBS010000189.1 GCA_913064795.1 uncultured Gammaproteobacteria bacterium | reverse complement strand
ATCAAATGCAGACCCGAGCCGATCTTTACGATTTCTTGGGCTATCACGAATATGAACAGAAACTCGATGCCCTGTTTTCGGAACAAACTGAAAAAAAACTGTAACAAGCGCCGTTAAGGGCCTGGAAGCGTTTGTGGCTCAAACCGAGTCCTGACCGAAGGAAGCTTGTAGGATAAACTGAACGGATTGGATTCGACAGAAAATGACACTTTTAAGGAGATCTAAATGGTCGATAAAAAGCTAGGGGGAGCAGGGCTAAGAGGGCAGTCTGCGGGAGAAACAGCGCTTTGCACCGTCGGTAAAGAAGGTGCGGGATTGACCTATCGCGGCTATACCATTGAAGATTTGGCGGCCAATGCTCGCTTCGAGGAGGTCGCCTACATGTTACTTTACGGGGCTTTGCCGACCCGGGTTGAGTTAGCGGATTACGAAGCCCGATTGATTGGACTCCGGGATTTGCCTGATTCCCTAAAGCAAGTTCTTGAATCGATTCCCAAAGAAACCCACCCGATGGATGTGATGCGAACAGGCTGCTCGATGTTGGGTAATCTCGAGCCCGAAACTGAGTTTGAGCAGCAGCAGGAAGCCGCTGACCGCCTTCTGGCGACGTTACCAGGGATTATTTGTTACTGGTATCGATTTAGCCACGACGGCGTGCGCATCAGTACCGAGACCCAGGAAGATTCCATTGGCGGGCATTTCCTCAAAATGTTACTGGATAAGACACCGAGCGACCTGCATCGCGAGGTTATGAATTCATCGCTCATTCTCTACGCTGAGCACGAATTCAATGCAAGTACCTTCACTGCCAGAGTCTGTGCAGCCACACTTTCGGATATGTATTCGTGTATCACGGGCGCGATTGGTTCACTCCGGGGTCCACTTCACGGAGGTGCCAATGAAGCGGCGATGGAGCTGATCGAGAAGTTCGATGCAGTTGATAGCGTTGAGGCCGAAGTATTGGCCATGTTGGAACGAAAGGACCTGATTATGGGTTTCGGACATGCGATCTACCGAACTTCCGATCCTCGCAACGCCATCATCAAAGCTTGGGCCAGTAAACTGGCGGAAGAAAACGGCGACAGCACCCTTTATGATATTTCCTGCGTCATCGCCGACACGATGTGGCAGACCAAAGAATTATTTCCCAACGCGGATTTTTTCCATGCTTCTGCTTATAACTACATGGGTATCCCGACAAAGATTTTTACACCAATCTTTGTGATGTCGCGATTGACCGGCTGGGCTGCCCATGTCATGGAGCAGCGTTCAAACAATCGATTGATTCGTCCAAGTGCTGATTACATCGGACCAGACATACGTCCCTTTCAACCCCTTGATCAGCGGTGACTCCGGCGCGATGTTTAACGAGGGTAGACGAAACTGTGGGAATAGGGTGCTGAGCGCGTCATGACAAGACACCCGTTACCCGACTTGTGCGACGCCTATCCCGACCTCGTTCACGTGGCGGATCCGATGTTTCGTAGTTTCGGGGGAAACGATTGTTTTTCCGGAGAAATAACAACCATCAGCTGTTTTGAAGACAACTCTCTGATTGCCAGCGGGGTCGATGCCCCGGGGCAAGGCCGGGTATTGGTAGTCGATGCCGGTGGCTCGATGCGGTGCGGAATGCTGGGTGATAACCTGGCGCAGAAAGCGTGTGATCACGGTTGGTCAGGCTTGGTTATTTTTGGGTGCATTCGTGATGTGGATATCATCAGCAAACTGCCGATTGGGGTCATGGCGCTTGCCGCTCATCCGATGAAAAGCGTGAAAAGGGGTATTGGCCGTACCGATGAAAAACTTTTCTTCGCAGGTGTAGAGTGGGTCCCTGGGCATTACCTCTATGCGGATAATAACGGCGTCCTAGCAGCCCCGAGCGCATTGACTTAGAGACATTCAGCAAGCCATCGAGGCAGTGTGATCATGCTGCCGCCCCTGAACCGCTTGTTGCTTGATGGTGCTGGCTGCTAGAGATTCAAGACTCGAAGCTGGGGGTCCTCACTGGCCGCGCGCCAAGCGCGCTCGAATTGCTTGTGAAAACGTTGGCATGCTGGAATGTCATTGAAATTGGCCCATCCCTGATAGTGTTCCTCTGTTGGGCGAACCATCAAACCCCGATCATCTGCCAGAACCAGTTCCTGGCGACTCTGCCGGGTTTCCTCATCGGCGCGTTTGATTTTGATGCTCGAGGGAAGCCTTCTGCTGAGTTCGAGCAGATGATGACCGTGATGCACCAGGGTATGACTATCGTGAATTAGAATCTCGATACGCGTATGCGCATTCTTTCTCGCAAGTTTTGAGCAGCAACTTGCGAGGTCCAATCGACTGAATAAGTCTTGATCGAGTTGTGGCGACCAAATTCGAATACGTCGCAAAGCCTGCATTGTTAAAAGATCGACAAGTTCACGGCACTGTTTGAAGGTGCGAAACGGATAACGGTTTTTAGTGGTTCCTAGGACCGCCTGGCTGATGGTAATGTTTTCCGCGAAAGCCGGTTCCGGTCTGTTGTCCTGCTGCGGCAGTAGCGCTCGATAATCGTTGGCCTCTGGCGCAAAGCCAAGACCCAAAAGTTCTTTGTCCCCTAGGAGTCCCCTAGGAATTGATAATGATGGCGATCGATAGCGCGCGGCTTTACTCTTCAGTGCATCGATCAGTGCGAGGACAACTGCTGGGTGGTGCATCTGACTAGAAAAGCATGCCTTGATTGACTGCGAATCCTCGCGCGCGGCCACGCCCAAGATCTTTTGGTCCACCGACGCGGAGAAGTATTCGATATGACTCGATAGGGCGGTCTCGTCTATGGAATTGTTTGACTTCCCTACAAATCCCTCTCGGGCATGCTGAAACTCCTCGGCTGAGATCTCCTCCACGATCAAGTTTGGATCCCTGATGAGCGTGCTGACCGCTGGCGTAGATCGTGCGACCGGTTGTGCGTTCAGAGCCATCGTCATGGGTCTGTGTAAGATTCCAGCATCGGAAAAGACGGGCCCGGATACAGAGAACCCGAGCGCTTCGTAAAAGCCAATCACCGGCAATTGTGCATGTAGGAACAATCCACTGAATTGCCGCTCAGCGGCATCTTTGATGACGCGTTCCATCAAGTCCTTTGCAATGCCCCGCCCGCGATAGGGCTTCAGCACAGCCAGCCGCGTGACTTGGCCGTCGGGGGTCAATCGTAGGCAGCCAACAGGCACACTTGAGGTTTCTTGAGCCAGGTAGTGCCAACTGATGGCATCCAAGCTGTCCCATTCATCTTGAACCGGTACTTTTTGTTCTTCTATGAAGACTTGGGTTCGAATGTCTGTGAGCGCGTCAATTGCGTCTTGCCAATGAACGGCAAGTATATCGGCGCCCCTGAGCTCGGGATCAGCCATCGGTTGCCGTTGTTTGATAGCTTGTGCTGAGCGCTTTGGCAAGGCCGGTATAGTCCGCTGGGCGTAATTTTAAGAGCGGCTCTTTTGCTGAATCGGGAAGGTCTAGCGCATCGACGAGGTGCTTCCAACCCGATGCATCCAGGGTTTGGCCTCGGGTCTTTTCTTTGATGAGTTCGTAGGGGTTTGAGATGCCGTGCTTGCGCATGACGGTTTGGGCTGCTTCGCCTAAGACCTCCCAAGCTTGCTCAAGATCAGCGCTGAGTGCGGTACGGTTAAGTTCAAGTTTGCCCATTCCTTTTAGGGTGGATTCATAAGCGATGAGGCTATAAGCCAGGCCTGCACCCAAATTTCTGAGTACAGTCGAATCGCTCAGGTCACGTTGCCACCTTGAGATTGGGAGTTTCTCGGCGAGATGATGCAGTAGTGCGTTGGCGATTCCGAGGTTGCCCTCCGAATTTTCAAAATCGATTGGATTGACTTTGTGGGGCATCGTTGATGAGCCTGTCTCGCCAGCGATCGCGCGCTGTTTGAAGTAGCCAACAGAGATGTAGGACCAAATGTCGCGGTTGAAATCGATCAGAACTGTGTTGATCCGTCCAATGTTCTGGAAGAGTTCGGCCATATAGTCATGGGGTTCGATCTGGGTGGTATAGGCATTCCAAGTGAGGTCCAGAGATTCTACAAATTGTCGGCTGAGTTCAGGCCAGGGGGTTTCTGGGTAGGCTGCAACATGGGCATTAAAGTTGCCCACTGCGCCGTTTATTTTTCCCATGTAGTGTTGACGGTTGAGCTGTTCGCGCTGCCGTTTGAGCCTGGCCGCGACGTTGATGATCTCTTTACCAACGGTCGTTGGAGAGGCTGTCTGACCGTGTGTTCGGGCAAGCATCGGTTGATCGATAGTTTGCTCGGCCAGTCTCTCAAGCGCTTGATCAAGGCGATCTAAACTCGGCAGGATGATCGTCATCATCGCCTCTTTGAGCATCATCGCATGGGCTAGATTGTTGATATCCTCTGAGGTACAAGCAAAATGAACAAATTCTATAATGCTAATTAAATCAGAATCTTGAGAATCATTTATACAATTTTTAATGAAGTATTCTACAGCCTTAACATCATGATTGGTTTGGGCTTCGATGGCTTTAATTTGAGCCGCTTCAGATGGACCAAAATCACTCAGAATCGATTCTAAAATCCCCACCTGGGAAGGACCGATAGCTTTCAGTTCTGGCAGTGCTGCGGTGTTAGCAAGAAAAATGAGCCACTTGATTTCAACGGTTGTGCGGGCTTTGATGAGTCCGTACTCGCTGACCAAGCCGCGCAGGGGTGCGGTCTTCGACGCGTAACGGCCATCGAGGGGCGAGATGGCGGTTAGGGAGCTTAGGTCCATGGTGTTTCTCTTAGCGCAGGGTTAGATAAAGTTTAATTGATGGCGGATTTGTTGTCGCTGAAAGATTAACTGCCAGCGTGAGCCTCCCATTTGATAGAACAGAAATCCGGCCCGTGTTCCTGCGAGCAGCAGGGCTCGGATGCGATCTGTATTTTCTGAACGACTTAAATGCGCTTCACCGCCATGGATGACAATTCGTTGTGCAAGCGGGCTGATGTGTTCCTGATATAAAGCGGCGCAGCGTTGGTCGACCGCAGAATGTCGAGCGGCCGGTTCATGTAGCTGTTGGGTGTCTTCAATAATCGC
>CAJYBS010000188.1 GCA_913064795.1 uncultured Gammaproteobacteria bacterium | reverse complement strand
AGGGGTGTTCCACCAGAACGCTGCACTGGGCGTCGCTCAGGAGAATATGCGTATGCTGCGCATCGATGCCATCGATTAACGGACCCAGCAGCGGAGTAATGGTCTGATGAGTCCTCGGCTCCAGACGGCGGATAAGGCTCGCAAGTTCGCGTTTGAGCGCATAGCGTTCTGAGTGAATCAAGCCTCGCCTCCAAGGGCCGACTCGAGCCGTTCTATGGTCTCGGGGGTGAGCGCTCGAAAGTAGACGCCGTGTTGGTCTGATCCGGTCATTCCCCTAAGGAACAGATAAATCACACCGCCAAAGTGTCGGTGAAAAGCAAAGTTGGGCTCTCGAAGCACCAGCAGCTTTTTGAGCGCGACCGCGTAAATCAAATATTGTAGATCGTAATGATGATGCGCCATGGCTGTCTCGAGGTGAAGTTCGTCATAGTCTTCTTTGGTGTCACCGAGGTGATTGGTTTTGTAATCGACCAAGTAGTAGCGTCCTTGGTGACGGCACACCAGATCGATGCTACCCGTCATCATGCCTTCTAGATGAAGGGGTGCGTCCTCGATCAGGTCTAAAAAGCCCAGTGCGTGTGCGGTTTCAACAAAGTTTGAAGCACTGTGAACGGGGAAGTGAAATTCAAGCTCGTCAACCCGATCTTCCCGGGGTAAGTCGGTGAGTTTCAGCCCAGAGGGAGTCAGCGGATGATGAATGATCGCCTCGAGCCACTGATTGATGTGAGGACCTGAATCCTCACCGAGGTTGAGTCGCTGACTGAGACGAGCGAGGAGGCCCTGCTGATGAACAATGGATGCCTTAAAGTCCAGGTGTTCCATAAGGTGGTGCATTGCAATGCCGACGTGGGGGCCTCGAGGGAATATCTGGGTTACATAGTGCTCAAGGTTGTCCTGGCTGGAGGAAGCGGTGGCCGGATCAGTAGGCTCAACATCATCGTCAGTAAAGCCCCGGGTGGCGCCCTCATTTTGAGTTTCCCGAAGTTCGGTTTTGATCATCCGGGTGTAACTGTGTAGTCGCCAATCGATTTTTATCACTGGTTTTTTTTGAACCGGGAGCCAAGACGGTTCGGCAGCAGTTGGGGCCGGGTCAGAGCCCTCTGCCGCTTCGAGTGGCTCAAATGCCAGCCGAAACAGATGGTTAGGCAGAGCTTTTAAAGCAGCCATGGCCTCGTCGGTGTCGGTCAGACCCAGCAATTGAGACAGGGTCGATGAGGCGTATTGATTAGGGCAGCCTAGCCCCACAACGTTGAGATACTTCGCTCGAGTCAGTGCAACGTAGAGTAATCGCCTGTCCTCTTCGAGGGCTTCGCGCTCTGCGGTGGTGGTGAGTGCGGAGTCCCCGGCAAGATTAATCCAGGGCTCGATGATGGAGCTGGCATTTTGGTGATGGCTCACGGAGGGTTCTGATTTTCGATTCGACGCGGTGCTCGAAAAATGCGCGAAGGGTAGACAGACGATATCAAATTCGAGTCCCTTTGATCCGTGCAGAGTCATGATTTTGATCAAATTGTCGTCGCTTTCTAAACGAAGTTGGCGGACATCGTCGATCAGCGCTTCATCTCGTTGATAGTCTTGGGTGAGCCAAGCGATCAGTTGTGCCCGCCCGGCCAGCTTGATCGATTGTGCCTCGAGGAGTTCTGCGAGATGCCGGAGGTTTGTGAGCTGTCGAGGGCCGGCCTCTCGACCGAGCCAGCGTTTTGCAAGCCGACGCTCCCTAATGAGGCTGAGAATGCAGGCCGCGATGCCGCGTTGACGCCAGACACGGTCGAGGTGTTCAAACTGGTTTTTGACTCTGAACTGGTGAGGCTCTGATGTTCTAAATTCCTCTAGCTCAAGGGATGTGCTCTGCAGTAATTCTGTCGCCAATGCGGAGAGAATTTTTTGCTCGTTTGTCGGTGCCATTACGGCCTCAAGGATGAGCACAACATCCTTCGCAGTATTTTGTTCGAGCACGTTGTCTTGGGTGAGATAAACAGCACCTAGACCTCGCGCGGTTAAGGCGCGATTAATTAAATCCGCCTGAGACCGATTCCGCGTGAGTACAGCGATTTGCTTGGCCTCGATGGACTTGCCCTCGATCTTGAGTAGCGAGGCATCAGAGAGCCAGTGCGCTATGTGTTGTGCGAGCAGCTGCGCGAGTTGATGGCTGTCGACCTGCTGACGTCGGGGTTCAAAGGTTGGGTCATCACCGACAAACCAAAACGGCGGTGTACTTTGGCCGTCAAGGGTCAGTGCTTTGGCATCAAACGGCTTTGCAGCAAACGAAGGGAAAAAGCCAATGCGCTCATCCTTGGTAAAGCAGCCGGGTTGATCAAAGAGATGGTTGGTGGCTTCAACCAACTGCGGCGTGGCTCGCCAGTTTGTATCGAGTTGGTGTGGATAGTTGCTTTGTGTTTTTGCGTCGAGGTACGTGAAGATATCAGCGCCTCTAAATCGATAAATGGACTGCTTCGGATCGCCGATAAGCATTAGCAAGTGAGGGCTTGCAGCCTTGTGAATGCCACGAAAAATTTCGTATTGTTGATGGTCGGTGTCCTGAAATTCGTCGACCAGAATCGCTGGGTAGATTTGGTTGAGACGTATAGCGAGATCTGGCGTCTCGGTGACGGCGTCCCGCATTACCGTCAATAAGTCATCCACGGTGAGTCGGCCTGCGGCGCGTTGGCTTTCGATCCGTGATCGAAATTGATCAAGGGTTTTCTGCCAGATTCGGCTAATCATGGGCCCATGAGGGTTCAGCGCCTCCGCAATCACTTCGAGCTCTTCAAAAACTGGATGGCATGGCGGGGTTTCATTTTTTTTCATGGCCTTGGCCAGAGCACTGGTCGTCCAGATGTGCCAAAGCTCGCTCTCTGGCGCGAGTGCAGTCGTTTTACAAAATTGCTGCATTTGGTCAATGCGATGCCAGGCTTTAACGTTTTTCTTAAGGCCGCTGTCGCGCAAGACTTGTGAGAGATTGGCTATGATCCATTGCTGCTTGACGTTCGACATCCGTTCGGTGAGCTTGTCAGAGAATCCCTCGGTTGCAGGTTCCGGTTGGTATCTCAAGTTTCGGCGGTTCAAGAGGGGCGCCAGGGCATCCATCAGTGCGTCGGGGGTTGGCCAGATTGATAGGGTGAGCGCTTGTTCAACCGGTGCTGATTGCACAAGCAGGTTTCTGAAAACGTCCTGGGCCGCGGAATTTAGGATCTCACTGGGATGGGCGTCGAGGCTCTGGTCAAATAAAGTACCGGCAGAGAAACTTGCATCTTTAAGGACACGCGCACAAAAACCGTGAATTGTATGAATTCGGGCCTCATCAAAACTTAAAAGTGCTTGTTTAAGTCGCTCGAGATCAAGCTGAGTCTCCTCAGCTGAGCGATCTTCAAACAGTGCCGTAATTTCCGTATCGTTTGAAAGTTCGGCGGTGATGGCTGTGATCGCCGCTTTGATCCGCTGGCGGATACGGTTTTTGAGTTCCTTTGTCGCCGCAATCGTGAATGTGACGACAAGAATCTCTGAAACATCATAGGCTTTCACGTTGTGGGTTCCAAGGCCCAGGAGGAGCCGAAGGTACAGTGTTGTGAGCAGGTGTGTTTTCCCAGTGCCGGCACTTGCCTCAATGAGATGTTGCCCCGTCAGAGTTTGGTCGAAGTCAAAGCTCATGGCTTCACCCAACGTCGATCCAGATCGAGCAGGAGTCGACTCGCGAGATCCGTCAAGGGATCGATGATGTCGGAGGGCTTTTGAACGAGTCTTGACCAGTAGGGGTCTTGGCCCTCGCCCGCAAAATGTGAATCCGTCCACTGATGATCGAGTGCCGCAGCGATTAAGGCAGGATCTTCACCCTTTGATTGGCGTTTGATCAGTTCGCTCCCGAGTCCAAAGGGAAATAGCAGCGGACGGTTGAGACCTTCAAGGTAAAGGCCTACGTAGTCGCTGAGCCATGCTTTAGCAGTCTGGGGCTCGATGGGCGCAAACTGACCCCTTAAGGTCTTGCCTTGCTTTAATCCAAAGGCGTAGGTGGTCCTGCCGCGGTGTGTTGCGGCCAACATTAAATGCTCAAGCCAAGTTTCAAAAAGATGCTTGTGAGAGAGATCGCCGGCACGAAACGCCAGGTGGCCGTCCTCAGTTAAATTGGTCAGTGAGCAGTCTAACCGGGTGCCGCCGACTGTGAGTTCTAGATGCGTCGGGTTTTGTTCAGGAACCAGATGGGGTTCAATGGCTGCGAGCAGACTTTGCGCCTGACCGGCGATGTCCTTGAGGCGCTCTTGACCAATTCTGTGGTTGATTGCGGCGCCGCTGCTGATCAAGGTATTGACCCATTGATTGGAACTGCTGCCCCCGGCAAAGGCGTGGATCGCAAGGTCGATGAGCTGAAACCGCGATAGAGCATCGAGGGTAAAAGGTTCCTGATCAAGGTTGATATTGGTATTGACGCGAAGATCGATATTGAAGCAGCGCTCAAAAAAGTAACGCGCGGTATGTTTAAAAAACTGCGCGAGCTCTGAGATTTCGAGCCTCAGCGGCTGTGGTGAATCAATGCTGATTGTGGACAGTTGCGGCGGGTCTGCCTGGGCCGCTGTAAGCCCCTCAAACCAATGATGTTCGAAGCTCTGGATCAAAGGTTCTTCAAAATAACGAGGCGAGAAGGGCTGTAGCGGGTGATCCACAAACTGCACACCGTTAAAAACAGTCTCGCAATAATCGATGAATTCGCTGAGCACGACACTCGGTGGTACCCGTTCGTTGTCACGGGGGCTACGTCCGCAGAATGACACATGCAGTCGCTCCCGGGCTGATAACAATGCCTCAAGAAAAAGATAGCGATCATCTTCTTGCCGGGATCGATCGCCGAGCATGGGTCCGATATGGGCCATCAGATCAAATGGGTTTTCAGCTTGTTGTCTTGGAAATTCGCCCTCGTTCATCCCCACTAAGCAGACCATTTTAAAAGGGATGCTTCGCATGGGTGTGAGGGTGCTGAAGGTCACGCCGCCGGTAATGAAGCGCATAGCAGGTTGGGGTTTTAGTAGGGCTTGTTCAAGCCAATACTGGATAAAGTTGGTTGACAATGCGCGTGAGAGGTTGGCTTCTACCGCAAGGTTTAAGAATTCTTCAGAA
>CAJYBS010000187.1 GCA_913064795.1 uncultured Gammaproteobacteria bacterium | reverse complement strand
GCGCTCCGTCGACCAGATCCGGCGCCAAATAGTCTTTGCAGGGTCCTGCTCGCCGAAATGACCGAGCAGCAACGACGACCAGACTGGGGTAATCGGCCTGCAGTGCATCAAAATCAGTCTCCGCAACGCCGAATCCCTCAGGACCCGTAAGAATCAAATCGGCTTTGGTGAGCAGGTTATGAAACAGCGATTGATCCTCCGGTAGATCAATGCAAACAAACCGACGGCTCGAGGCAAAAAAGATATGCCACAATGATTGCTCATCCTTAAACGGCCCTCGGCGACGGAGAGGGTCTCCAGCAGGTGGTTCTGGGCGAACCACATCAGCGCCCAGATCCGCCAACAATTTGGCACCATAAATTGATTTTTCATCCGTCAGATCAATGATCCTAACGTTGCTTAGGGGTCCCGACATCGTTTGTTTCTCGCTTTGACGAAGCAACTATACTATTGCAGCTGGCCCATTACGCATAGGGGGTGGCATACCCTGCATAGACACGACTGAGCAATCTCCAGACAACGGCGCCCGAGCCAGCGGATCCAAGTCCGAGGGAAATCGATGGTTAGGTCCATCAACGCTATTTCTAAACATTCTCTACGATTCCTGTGGTCCGGCCTCACCAGCTCGACGGATGCTGCCCACAGATAAGGTGAAGCAGAAACCCGACTAAGGTGAGGCGGAAGCGCGCAATAATCGTCTAGCATTGTCTGCCATCAGCATCAAAAAGTCTGAGGTATGGTGTATCTCTGCTTGGTCCCAGCCCGCAAAATTGGTCCCTAAAACCAACCGCTCGGTCCCAACAATATCTTCCAAAAGCTTAAAAGAGCGCGGGTCATGAACATTCGAATCAAACCATAGTTTGGCGAGCATCTCCTCGAAGGCACCGTCCCCGCGCAGAGAGGCTGGTGACCAAGGCCGGACTCGGCTAGCTTGCGCTAATCGCCCCACGAGGTAAGGCACCGCGCCGCCGCCGTGACTGATACAAATATCCAGACCGGGATGGCGCATTAACACCTCCCCAAACAATATTGAGGCCACCGCAATCGTCTCTGATGCTGCGAAACCTGTGGTTAAAGCCAAATCGAACCGCCCAAGATGAGGATCTCCTTGCGGGCCATCAATGCCCGCCGGCGCCGGATGAATAAACAGCGGCACGTCGAGATCAAGGCATGTTTCGTAGAGCGCGTCGAGGGCGGAGCTATCCAGCGGCTGCCCGATATCTGTGCCGATATAACCTGCGAGCAATCCCAATTCAGAAACAGCCCGTCTCAGTTCATCGCAGGCTGCTGGAATGTCCTGCATCGGTAAGGCGGCAAAGCCCGCGAGTTTTCTCGGATGCTCACTCACCAGATCGCGCAACACGTCGTGGTGACGTTTGCAAAATCTCACCGCGCTTGGTGCGTCGATATAATGAAAATACGTCAGCGGATTGGGAGATAGAATTTGAAAATCGATACCCGCCGCTTCCATACCCGCGATGCGTTTCTCAACATCCATAAATGCACTGTCACGGTATTTAACTCCCTGAAGCTCATAATCGCCAACACGAAAAACCGTTGGCTGGCCTTCAACCTCCGAAAGCTCGGGTCCGTACTTACCCGCAGCCCCCATTGATTCATCCAGCACTGCATGGGCGTGCACGTCAATCGAGGTCGCTGATTGAAGGCCCTCATTCTTAAGCTTATCCACAGATTTTTTCGCTCATCAATCGGTTTTCCATTGGTTTAACGGGCGGTGTTAAGCGCTTTCCTTATCGGCAAGGTCTCGGACTGTCCTCGGGAGTGCAACGCTCAGGATCAGTCTCTGGGCAACTGCGCCAATACACTGTTAATGACCCCGCCGTCGATGACAATCTCCTGGCCGGTGATGTAAGTCGCTTCTTCGGACCCCAAATACAGCACGGTCTGCGCAACATCGGCCGCGGTGCCAAGCCGCCCCAAGGGTACGCCACCTGTTCGCTTTTCTCGTACCGCTTCATCCTTGAAAAAAGGCGCAGACATGCCTGCATCGATAAACCCGGGGGCTACCGCATTCACCCGAATACCATAGGGACCCCACTCAACCGACATTAATTCGGTCATCTGAGCTAACCCCGCCTTGGAAGCGCCATACGCACCCCCACCCGGGGCTGGATGAATCCCGCCCATCGAGGTCACGTTCACGATCGCACCGCCCCCAGTTGCTTTCATCCGCACCGCGGCTTCCCTGGCCACAATGAAACTACCCACCAAATTGACGTTCACCACATCTTGGAAATCCTTCACAGCCAGACTTTCAAGGGGCCCAAACCGAACCAGTCCAGCATTGTTAACCAGTAGATCCAGGGGACTGTCAAACACATCAAACGCTTTTTTTACCGAATCCGGATCCGTGATATCAGCAACAATAGGCACGACACCATCCAACCGGTACGCGAGCGCATCGATTTGATTTGGCCGCACATCGACCGCTACAACACGATAGCCGCGGCTTACCGCCAGCTCGGTAATGCAGGCCCCGATATCGCCTCCGGCGCCCGTGACAATGGCATGTTTCATAACCAGCTTTACCTAATGTGGGTTGGAAGATGGGTTCGAGCCCAGGAGCACCGGGTATCGTCCCCAATTCGGACGTTCCGTTTTAGCATCCACTTCAGCGGGCTGTTCAGGGTCCGGCCGCACGCCATTTTTCAACAAGGCGCTGGCGATTAAAGCGATGATGCCGTATTGATGATCCACCGGGTCTGTATCGGGCTTGGGTGTCACCCCCGCGGCCAGGGTCCGACCAATGCAGGCGTGCATTCCCAACCCGAACGAAAGCCCATAGGGCGAAATACCCTTATCAAATTGTCGATTCGGATCAAACTCGGATGCCCTAGATCCAAAAATTTTCTCATCCTGGTTAGCACTCTGAAGATCAATGGTCACCTGCTCATCGGTTTCAACCCTCTGCTCTGTCGGTAACAACACGGGACACTCTGCTCGTCTCACCGCAACCGGGCTCGAGGGGTGAAGTCGGGCGCTCTCATGGACACAGCGCTGCACCAACATCGGATCGGTTCGCAATGTTTCGATGCGCTCCGAGCGATTATCAGACCAGGTGAATATTTCATGCATGACATGCACCAGAGAATGAATACTGGTCTGTGCGCCTGCAACGACAAAGAAAGCCATCTCACGAACCAACTGCGCGTCATCTAATTCAATCTGATCTTCATTGCGCAGCAAAACGGTCAATACGTCTCGAGGAAGATCCTGTTCCTCACCTCCTCGGGCTTCAACCTGCCGAATCAGCGACATTCGGCGCTCAACGGAAGGCTGGAGAAATTCTACATCAAAGGCTGACAATGCTTCGCTGACCTGCTGGCGAACTTTATCTCGATCATCCTTCGAATGCGCAAGGGTTGTGCCCAAAGCGAATGCTCGCATCAAGGACAAGAGCCGGTCCGTTTCACTTTGGCTCGCCTGAGGACGATCCACCCCTGCCAAGTCGCAGGCTAAATTAATGAGGGCGCGAAGCCCGAACGCTACCACGCCACCGCCGCCGACAGACACAAACTGAGCAATGCCCAAAGCCAGCGTCTTTGGAAAGACATCTTTTTCGTAGTGAGAAAAGAACCCACGCCTAAACACTTTATTTTCAAGTCCCCGGCGAGCACGGTGCTTTTCCCCATGCAAATTCACCAAAACACCCTCCATCAGGACGGCTCCTTCATCATAAAGGCCTTGCCGCAGATTTGTATCGCGAAGCACCTTCGCGGCCTGCTGATAGTCTTTCACGGGTTCAATACTCATAGCGCTACACCGTATCTAAGCCTTGGTTCGATCTTCAACCACTAGCACATCCTGAGCGCTTGAGCCGATGCGGGCAAGCGATCCTATCGCCTTGTATCGGATTTCCTAGAAACAGCATTCTCGGGTGAGCCTAGCAAACAGTATCTCACGATCACCCTGTCATTCAAGACGACCAGCCAACCCTTCTGCCCAGATATCTGGGCTAGGGTTTAGGCGCATCTGAGGCTACTCGAGCAAGAATCAAGATCTTCAGTCATCTGATCGCGCCTGCAAGGCGCAGGAATGTTTTGAGAATTACTGCGTGGGAAGGTACATTCAATCAAACCCTCAAAGAGTTGTAACTATGCTTGGCCCCCTTGAAGGCATTCGAGTCATTGATGTATCTGCCGTTGTATCTGGTCCCCTCGCCGCCATGATTCTTGGCGACCAAGGTGCTGATGTGATCAAAGTGGAACCCCCTGGAATTGGCGAGGTCGTGCGATTGCCAAACTTTGAGCGCGGCGGTTTGACTTCTCTTTTTATCAACTGCAACCGCAACAAACGCGGAGTCGCTTTGGATCTTTCTAAGCCCGAGGGCGTCGCGATCATGCACGAACTGATTAAGACCACCGATGTCTTCATTCAGAATTGGCGGCCAGGAGCCGCAGAGCGAATTGGTCTCGGTGAAGAAACCCTACGCAGCATTAACCCCGATCTCATCTATTGCTCTATTTCTGGTTTCGGGCCGACTGGCCCTTATTCGGACCAGCGCGTCTACGACCCGATCATTCAAGGCCTAACCGGTCATGCGGGCATTCAAATGAGCCCAGACTTTCCCATCAAGGATCTTGTGCGCAATATTGTCGCTGACAAATCGACGTCCTATACCGCTGCCCAGGCGATCACAGCGGCACTTTTTGCTAGAGATCGAGGCGCAGGTGGGCAATTAATCGAAGTTCCGATGATTGATGCCTCTCTCGCTTTCTTTTGGCCCGACGGCATGATCAAACATACGCTTGAGGACAGCCAACACCTTCCAGGAATCTCTCTCTACGAGACCTATCGGCTTTGGCATACCCAGGATGGTCAAATCATCTATTTTGTTGCATCCCAGGTTGAACACGAGGGGCTGTTTCGAGCTCTCGGACATCCAGAATGGATCACTGATTCTAGATTTTCAGACAATGACGCCCGCATGCTTCCAGAGAACAAAGAGGCCCTGGGTGAACTGCTTGATACGGCAATTCGTTCTTTCACCACCGAGGACATCCTAGCCCGAATGAATGATAACGAAGTGCCCAGTGGCCGCCACCTCGAGCACGAGGCGGCTAACGAGGACGCACAACGCCCACCCCA
>CAJYBS010000186.1 GCA_913064795.1 uncultured Gammaproteobacteria bacterium | reverse complement strand
CGCAAACCCGGGGTTTGTTTTCGAAACGCGCCGTGCCAGGTCGCACCGTGAAAAACAATCATCGAGCCCTTGGGCGCAATAACAGGCACAGCGTCTTGCACAGCCTTTGGGAATTGAGCGGGTGTTCCAAACCGATGGGATCCCGGGACATAGGCTAAACACCCATTCTCCAAAGTGTAGTCGGTTAAACACCAATTGGTGTTGGCGGTCAGAGCATTGCGGCCCCAAGGCAAAGGCTGGGCCGTCTGATCTGCATGCATTCCAAGACTCGGCCCATAACCATAATCACCCTGCCACTTGATAAAACTATTGTGGCTGCTAAAGCGTGTAGCGCGCCGCCCAATTTGACTGCGGATCAATTCAAGTGCGACGGGGTTCACAGCAAGATTACGAAACAGACGATGCTTCTGAGATAGCTGTTGAATCAGAAATTGACCGGGTTCAGGCGTATCACGACTGAGGTTCTCTGGTGGCCTGGGAAAGACCAGCGTCTCTTTGGGGCCCTCAGCCAGAGAAAATTCGCTACCCGTCATCTGCTGCGCTTGCTCGAGCAGCACCTCAACCATTGCATCAAAATCGGCCATGGCAAAGCCATGAACCTCTGGGGGGACCACCGTGAGGCCCTGGGTTTCGAGGGCTAATAAATAAGGCTCTAAACCTGGAGTCGAGACAGCCTTTTGCATCGCGAACACCTTATGTAGGATGAAATAACCTTTGATACTGATCAAACCCCCACCAAAGTGCAAGCCTGCACCGGCAAGGATTGAGACCCTCGGTCTTTTATGCTGTAGTGCCCGAGCTGCCGAAGGACATCGCGCAGAGTCTATGGGAAGAGGAGATCTCTATGGCATTAGAAGTCA
The DNA here is from genome assembly GCA_913064795.1 of uncultured Gammaproteobacteria bacterium. Taxonomy (GTDB): domain Bacteria; phylum Pseudomonadota; class Gammaproteobacteria; order Pseudomonadales; family Azotimanducaceae; genus UBA9926. The sequence continues at coordinate 4,265 of CAJYBS010000186.1, read as the reverse complement.
TCGGTGCGGGTTTTGGCCGCACAGGTACTTTGTCGCTGAAGTTTGCGCTGGAGCAGCTCGGCTTTGACGCCTGCTATCACATGATGGAAATACGACATCACCCGGAACACACCGAACTTTGGCGGCAAGCACATCTCGGCCATCCCATTGATTGGGATACTTTATATACCGGCTACAAAGCCTCAGTCGATTGGCCCAGCTGTAATCTCTGGGAAACTTTAGCGGCCGTCTACCCCGACGCGAAAATCATCCTCTCGTTGCGCGACCCGGATCGCTGGTATGACAGCGTGATGAACACCATCTACCCTTCCTCCAGCGAACGTTTAGCCTCTGAGGAACCCAAGGAGCAAGCAGCGGGACGATGGGCGATGGAAGTGATCTGGGATCGTGTTTTTGATGGCCGAATGTCCGACAAACAGCATGTGATCGATGTCTTTAACCGGCACAATGACCACGTCATCAAGACTGTTGACCCGGACCGGCTGCTAGTCTTTGAAGCCACAAACGGCTGGGGACCGCTGTGCGAGTTTTTGGGCAGGCCGATCCCTGAGGAGGATTACCCTCGGGTGAATTCGACGGAAGATTTTAGACAGTTCTTTCCCAGTAAACGCTCGGAGAATTCTTGAGGCTGAAGGCCCTTGATGGATTTAGCCCGGTGATCGGCAACGCCGCGACCCATATTCGGATTAGGAGAAGACAATGAAACTCTGGCACTGCCATGACGCAAGGTCACTGCGCGCGCTGTGGGCCCTTGAGGAAATGGGCCTAGACTACGAACTCGAGATGATGGCGTTTCCGCCGAGGTTTTTGCACGAGGGGTATATGGACGTCAATGTTTTGGGCACCGTTCCCTACTTCGTCGATGGGGAACACCATTTAACCGAGTCAACCGGAATCTGCCATTACTTGGTAGAAACCTATGATCAGTATGCGTTTGGAATTCGGCCCGGAGAGTCAGGCTATGGCGCCTACCTCAACTGGTTGTATCACAGCGACGCTACCCTAACCTTTCCCCAAACCCTCTATCTGCGCTATACCCGGCTCGAGCCCGATGCGACCAAGGCCTTGGTCGGTGAAGATTATCGAAAATGGTATCTTGCTCGATTGCGCATGCTGAATCAGCGTGTTGAAGACCACGAATTTTTAGTTGCGGACCGCTTCACCATCGCTGATATTGCGTGTGGTTATGCCCTCTACTTAGGCGAGAGCCTCGGTATTTCAGAAGCCTATAAAGCGCCTACTTTGGCCTATCTTGAGCGGCTTAAGGCAAGGCCAGGCTTTATCAGCGCACAGCGGGTGCAAAAGGAAGCCGCCCCACCCGCCGCCTAAACGTTACGGGGCTGCAAGATTAAACCCTGCAGCGAGGCGCATCGCTGGGGCACCACTCAGTCCAAAGACCCTGGACGAGCATTAGTCACCAAAGGAGTCATTCACCGTGGAGCACGAGGTTCAATTTGTCGGTGGTCAATCAGCCGCTCAGGTTTTCTATGACGTTCTTTGCGCTGCTGTCAGCGAATTTCCAGAGGCTTTTAACGATCTGACAATACCAACATCCTTGGCCGCTTTCAGAAAACAATACATCGACTTTTTGCCGCAGTTTGAGACGGCTCGGCTCACAAGCTGTGACCGCCAAGCCATTGCTGTACACCTTGCCCGGGCCTACCTGGAACAGCTCGCCATTGGCGACAACCCGCCGCTGTCTCACCCCTTAGATCCCACAAGGGCGCCCCTAAAACGCCACACCAAGGCAGCCAATGCCTCCCCAGGATGGACACCGACACTGCACTTTATGGAGCAAGACTGGCCAAACCTCAGAGCGCTGGCAGCCCATCTAGAGAGGCTTTCGCTGACATCAAAAGCCGTGACCGAGGCTTTGTGCTGGCTTGAATCAAATCATCTGCAGGACAAGACGCTGCACCTTACGGGCCGGAAGGTCGTTGTGCTGGGCGCGGGCGCTGAAATGGCGCCTACCGAACAATTGCTTCAAGCCGGGGCCAATGTGCTTTGGCTAGACCTGGCGCCGCCCACCCACTTGATCAATGCGCCCCTTCTCCAGGGAGACCTGTCTTGGACCGACGAGGGGGCCGACCTGCTGCGCCAACCCGCCGAGATTGCGGCCACGATCATCGAATTTGCGCAAGGCCAGCCCACTGACCTCTGTCTTTATGCCTACGCACCAGGACAGGCCCGAGAGCTCAGACTCACCGGCGCCATGAATGCCATCATTGAGGCACTACCCGCATCGATCATTGCGAGCATTACCTTACTGCTCTCACCCACTACCGCCACTCCGCTTCCAGTGGAAGACGTGCTCGCAATGCGAACCCGTCAGCAGCGGCGTCCTTCTTGGGAAGCCTTTTTGGGACAATTAGGGTTTTTAGGACGAGGCAGTGGTTGCATCGCAAAGGGCGAGATCGCGGCAAGCAGAAGTCTGGTGGGTATTCAAGGCGCGAGCTATCAGGCAGCGCAATATCTCGGAAAGCTCATGACAGCAGAAGCTTGGACGACCCATGGCCAATTCCTGCAAAACGCTTCCACTGGGCTTCGAGTTTCAGCCAATACGGCGCCAATTACTCAAACCCGCTCGGTCACCCACCCGATTTTTGATGCCGCATTTGGGGGTGCCAAGGCCCTCGGTGTCGAAACCCTCACACCGTTGCAGTCGCAAACCCTCAATGGCTTACTCGCCATTCACGACTGGATTCATCCAAGCCTACCCGTTCCTGCAGCGCTTCGCGTCCATGGGGGGATCCACACCTTGCCCTACCCGATGAACACTGCGCTGCGCGTCGCTGCCGCCATTGGCTTTGTGCGCAGACCGAGTCTCTTGGTCCGGCTGTTACGGCCCTAGGTAGGCCTTGGTCAATCCCAACCCAACAGTCTGTGTCCAAAGCGTTGAACAATTAGGCAATCATAACGGTCTCTAGGGGGCGGCTCAGGGCAGGCTTCTTGATGCCTACAGCGGATTGGACTGCTCAAAGCGGCCAGCAAACACCGCCGTCATTTAATGGCCATGGATCAAGCCCAGCGAATACTCGGAAGTCCCCATCATCAAGTACTCAGCAGAAACCTCAATCGTTGACGAATCAACATCGGGATGAGAAGGTCAAGGCTCAGTCATCCGGCCCGGGCGCAATCATTATGAATACTCCATCAGGGATGCGCCTCATCAAAATCCAGATGATTCGCGATCCCAACAGGGCGCAGCAGCCCCCACAGAACAACCCCGGGAGATAATTCATGACATCATTCAGCGGCGCAGATCTTATCGCGGCGGCCCTTGCCGAGCTCAACATCAAGCATGTCTTTGGCATTGTTAGTATCCACAACATGCCCATATTTGATGCCATCAATCGTCTAGGGAAGACCGCGATCATTGATGTTCGGCACGAGCAAGCCGGCACCCATGCCGCCGACGGCTATGCAAGAGCCACCGGCGGTCTCGGCGTAATGATTGCCTCAACCGGTCCAGGCACTTCAAACACCGTGACAGGGCTCTATGAGGCTCAGTACGGTTCATCGCGGGTGCTCGTGATCACCGGTCAGGCAGAGACGACTTTTTATGGTCGAGGGGTCGGTTACGTCCATGAAGCCGAGCAGCAGGTGGCCATGCTCAAAAGCGTTTGCCGGCGCGTCGAAAGCCCGCGACACATCACTCAACTTGGTCCCTGCCTTCAATCTGTGATAACCGACCTGTTCACCGGTCGCCCGGCGCCCGGGGCCCTCGAGATCCCCATCGATCTTCAGTACGCTGAGACCGAACCCTTTGGGATAGACTACCCTCAACAGGTTGACTATCAACCAAAGCCAGCCGCGATCACCGCAGCCGCGGCACGCATTCAATCCGCAAGCCGAAGAATCATCATTGCCGGTGGTGGCGTTATCGCATCAGGCGCCAGTGCTGCGCTGTGCCGTCTGGCTGAAAAACTCGACTGCCCCGTCATCACCACCGTCGACGGACGCGGAGCGATTTCCGAGTTGCATCCCCGTAGCATTGGCAATTACTACAACAGCGCGGGCATGTACGCAGCGCTGCAAGAAGCCGATGTCACCATCGCTGTCGGTACACGATTTGCTGTAGGGGTAGACGGTCAATTTCAGTCCCAAACTCCGCCTGGGGATCTGATTCAAATCGACATCGATGGCCCCATGATCGGCCGAACTCACCATGCCCAATACCCTATCGCTGCTGATGCCCGGGCGGCCCTTGAGGCTCTTGATTCCGCCATTACAGAACCAAGCATGAACGACGACCAATTCAACCA
>CAJYBS010000185.1 GCA_913064795.1 uncultured Gammaproteobacteria bacterium | reverse complement strand
CAAGGGTCACCGGGTTCATGGACTCCCCCGCCATACAGAAACGCGGAAATATTTCTGAGACCGTTTAACGGACAAAGGAGCTGCTTCATCGTTGTTCCTTAATGACTCGCGGCGGTGGCACCCGCCTCGTTGACCTGCTCGAACCGATAAAAACGCTCAAGCTCAAACGGCTGGATCAATGGCGGCACCCGGCCGGTTGCTACCAATTCCGCCATCATCTTGCCGCTGATCGGGGTTGCTTTAAATCCCCAGGTCCCCCATCCAGCATCCAAGTAATAGTTCTGAACAGGGCTTAAGCCCATGATTGGGCTGTAATCAGGCGTCATGTCAGTCGTTCCCGCCCATTGCCGCAAAATTCTTGCCTGGGCCAAAAATGGAAAGAGTTCGAGGGTGGCGGCGGACAGGATTTCCTTTTGATCAAGGGTCGCGCGAGTATGGTAGAGCGGATAAGGGTCTGAGCCGCCGCCAATCACAAACTCGCCTCGGGAGGTCTGATGTACATACACATGCACATGGGGGGAACTCACATGGGGGTTTAAAATCGGCTTGTAAGGCTGGGTCACCATCGCTTGTAAGGGAAATGAGTGAATAGGAAGCTTGATACCCGCCATCTGCCCTACCACCGAGCTCGCACCCGCCACAGCTTGAACGACAGCGCCACAGCGTATTCGACCGCGATTGGTGCGGACGCCGACAACCCGGCCTGCCTCAATGTCGATGCCCTGCGCCTCGGTGAGCTGATGCAGCTCAACCCCACGCTGACAAGCGCCTCGGGCATAGCCCCAAACCACAGCGTCGTGACGGGCCGTTGCGCCGTCGGCGTGCCATAAGCCGGCTAGAACCGGGAATCGGGCGTCCTCTGATAAATTCAAATTAGGGACAAGGTCCCTGATGGTCTGTCGATCCACTAACTCCGATCTGACACCCAAATGCTGATTGACCTCTGCGCGCCATCGAAAACTACGGATCGCGGCATCGCTGTGGGCCAGAGTCAGCTGGCCGCGGTTCTCCATCATGATGTTGTACCCGAATTCGTTGCTCAGGTTTTGATAGAGCTTGACCGAGTCGCGGTAAAATTTGACGCCAGCTTCAGTCAGATAATTCGATCGAATGACCGCAGTGTTGCGCGCGGTATTCCCCCCGCCGAGATAACCCTTGTCAATCAGTGCGACATTCGTAATGCCATGTTCCTTCGCGAGGTAATAGGCAATGCCGCTGCCGTGTCCCCCGGCGCCAATAATGACGATGTCGTAATGGGGTTTCAGCGGTTTTGTCGGCGTAAAATGATGCGCACTTGGATAGTTTTGACGCAGACCGTATTTTAATAAGCCAAAAGCCACACAACGTCCTTAATTTAAAAAATCGCCATCACTGATGGCAATCGCTTGATCAAACCTGACCGAATCTTCGAGTATCAGTCACCCTTGTCTCACAATCTTGATAACGCCTCTGATTACAGCTCAGTCGGTCGCGGATCAGCACCTGCGCCCATTCGTGATTCCACGGTTCCTGCCACCAACATCTCGCGCCCAAGTTCTTGCAGTCCATCCCAAAGCCACGGATTGATCTCGATGTTTGACTTCGAACTTCGCTCAAAGAGCGCTCGATGCTCATCGCTGCCTCTTCGTTCCCTCAGCTCAAAGCTCGGTTGTATCAAGTCCCGCTCGAAGGATTCCAAGTCTTTTTCTTCTCGCGTGATCAGCACTTTTGCATCGGGCCAAACAACATCTCGGGACGCCCAGACCCCAGAGCTCACACGAACACTTTCGGTGCCAGATTCCAAACGAACCGTATGCAAGAGATTGACCTCGCCCTCAGTCCACCAATACATCCCAGCACTGCAGCCGCGCTCACACACTTTTATCAGAGACGGCAGAATAAAGGCAGGCTCACGGCAATTTTTAAAACTCGCTTGACCGCCAGCATTTCTCCAACCATTGACATAGAGTCGTTCAATGCACGGCACCAAGCCAAACAGTGCGCTCGACTCAAAACAGTCAATCACCAGACCGTCCAACACATACGCCACTTGAGGTGCTGGCCTATTTTCAGTCCGTAATCGGGATAATGCCGTCTCCAACAACCTGAGACCTTCAAAGCCCCACCGCTCCAGCGCGAGCACACTCGCTGCAGCGCTCTCATATTCACCTTGACTGACTCCGAACGCCTCAAACGATTGCTTTAACTGCGCCAGCAGCTCGCCGCTCGAGACTCGCATCGTCAGAGCACCGGCGCTACGGGGAAGTACCATGAATCCTCGGCTCGGTCGCAATTGACATCATCAACCAAGGGCGCACCTTGAAACATGGTATTGCGAACCCACAACCTCGATTTGGGGTCAAATTTACCAACGCCAAAAAACGACAGTTTGGCCCGCAAGAGATGCATCGGTTGGAGGTTTTTATCCGAGAGATTGCCGCGTATATCGCCGTAGTGAAGTCCAGATAAGCTTTGAATACGGCGAACAATACCCAGCTGATCAGGAAATGCCATCAAGAAATCCACGACCAAACTATCCGGAAAATCTGAGAGATAAGATTCCATCAAATCGCTGCAGGCTCGAACCGCAAAAGCAATCGACATCGGCATTTCCTTCTCAGCGCCCATCTCAAAGAATCGATCACCCAGCCTGGGCTCCATTTTTTCCTCAGACCGGTACCAAAACAACGCGCGATGGTCAGGTTGCTGGAAATCAATATCGAGCGCCCAATCGTAATGATCCCTGATCAACGCCAAGCATTCAGACAGGGGAACATGGGGTTCGAGATCAAGATCCTCATCCACCGCCATCGACTCCTCTAATGGATCGACCAGCTCTGGATAAATTTCGAACAGCAGCACCTGAACCAATTCGTCTGCATCGCGTCCGTAGCGGTCTGCGACGAAGCTCTGCAGAGCGGACCAACCCTCAGATCTTAACCAGGCATCAAAAGCAGGCTGCTCAAGGGCTTCGGTGAGATGCGAGAGGGACATTACCAATCCCTCGTTGCGTTCTTGCTGCTGAGCTTCATCGACCGTGGTTTCCCGCAAGTGCTGAATGACCTGTAGAACCATTGCTTTGAGGCAATTGAGCTTTTGGTCATCACAGTCGGTTTGGCTTAAAACCCGCGCTAGCGCTGTCTCCCGCTGCATCATCCAATGTGCAATCAGCTTAGGGTGCTTGATTAAAAACGGCGCCATACCCAGACCCGTGGCATTGCCAATCCCGATGAAGCGCTTAATTTCTGGCGCGATGGTCACTGCGCGATCAGGGGCTAACACCTTAGCAATATGCTCCACCTGCTCACAGGAGAAGTGACGCAGCAGATAACACGCAAACATTTCTGCAGAAAAAGGCGTTCTAAAACTACGACACGTGGACTGAACGACCTGCCAATCCGCCATTCCGAATTTGCCGCTCCCATAAACCGCTGTGGTCCGGCAAAGATAGCCGACTTTTTTCAGGCCCTCGACATCAGGCTGTTGACCCGTCGCCAAGCGCTGGACCACCGATTGAAAACTGCGGGAACTCCGATTAGCTCGAGACAGTACCAGAACATGATCATCCACACGCCCTGCTTCCTGCAAGGGCACGTTGATACGCAGGGACTTTAATTGATCCTCGGACAAGTCTCCCTGCACGAGAGCCATTGTAAGGTCCCACTGACTGCTGATCACACGATCGTTTCTCTGATCGTCAGCCAAGGCGCTTGAAAAAACGACAAACCGATAGCGTTCAGAACCCGCCTCTATTCGATAAATCGCCTCGCCATGCCCATTTTCATCCAGCTCAAACCGTTCAGCGTGAATACGCCAAGATTCGTGCGCCATCCTGCGCACTAAGGTGCGCATAAAACTCAACCGGGAGGGCTGCAGCGTGCCAAGCCTCTCCAAATCCATCACCAACGCGGCGGACCGTAAGGGCAATACTTGACCTTCTTCGGACGAAGCCGTGAGATTTAAGGCTTTGGTGACCGTCCTAGGCGTCATGCGTCTCTCTCTTCGCCTGCCTGGCTAGCAGCTCCGAAGGATTCATCGAAGAATCGCAACCAGTTATTCCCCATCACTTTCCCGATATCCTCGGCGCTAAAACCGCGCTGCTCGAGGCCTGATTGAATGTTGGGCATATCAGCGGAGCTTTGAAACCATGAAGGTTGATCTGGCCAACGCTGATCGTCAGCACTGCCCTCACCGTGATCTGCAACAAAAGTCCAACGCCCGCTGCGCATCCATTCGAGCGTTTCATAGCCCCAGTTTTGACAGAGATCAGATCCGATGCCGAGATGATCAATTCCAATGACCTCAACCGTTTCTTCGATCATTTGGCAAAAACTCTCGAGTGTACAGGCGGAACCATTCTTAAGATGAAACGGATACAGACTGAGCCCCAACATGCCCTGAGTCTCTCCTAATGCTTTTAGGACAGTGGTTGATTTATTTCTGAGGGCTGGATGGAAAAATTCCGGATTCGCGTGGGTGATCGCGATCGGCCGATTGGAGAGTTCCATTGCATGCAAGGTTGAGCGTTCTGCGGAATGGGACATGTCAATCACCATCCCCACCCGATTCATTTCTTGAATCACCTGTCGACCAAAACGCGTGATTCCCGGATCGTCATCTTCGTAACATCCAGTCGCCAAAAGGCTTTGGTTGTTGTAAGACAACTGCATAAACCGCGCGCCGAGTTCGTGAAGGATTTGAACCAAGCCAAGATCATCATTAATCGGTGAGCAATTTTGAAATCCAAAAACAATGCCAAGACGGCCGGTGCGTTTGGCTTCTGCCACATCCGCCGCGGTTTTGATGGGCAATATGAGGTCTGCATGATTGATAAAATGACGATGCCAACGACTAATATTGATCAGAGTCTCGCGCAAATCTTCCCAATAAGAGACGGTAACGTGCACTACGTCGACACCGCCATCACGGGTTTTCTGGAACAGATCCCGGTCCCAACGATTGTATTGGAGGCAATCGATAACGACATCGGCACTCATAAGGTTTGCTTCCATTAACCGAGACTTGAATGGGGCCAATTTGTGCCATCCCTGGTAGGCCTGTCAAGCCTTTATGAAGTGATTTTTTAAGCCCCAGAAATGCTCAAAAATGCGCGCTCAGGGTTAGATCAGACGTCCCCGCTAAAGATCACGCTAG